>JAUTWY010000213.1 GCA_030838305.1 Acidobacteriaceae bacterium | reverse complement strand
TCACCTCGCAGCAATACAACGTCCTGCGCATCCTGCGAGGCGCAGGTCTGGGGGGGCTTCCGACACTGGACATCGCAGAGAGGATGATCGAACAGGCACCGGGTATAACCCGCTTGCTGGATCGGCTAGAAGCGAAAAAGCTCGTGCGCCGGGAACGCCCTTCCGATAACCGCCGACAAGTTCTTTGTTTCCTCACCAAGCCTGGGCTCGATCTCTTGCGCGAACTCGACACCCCCGTTAGGACCAAGGTAAACCAAGCGTTGCATCAGCTGGATGAATCCGAGATCGAAGAACTGATCCGTTTGCTGGAACTCGCGCGAGGCGAACAACCTTCGACGACGTACCTCCCCGCAGCTAGCTCCCAGTGACTCAAGAAAGTTTGAATCCAAAGGCGGCGAAGTGCGTCTACATAGTTGACTAGTGAACAGTTGACTGAGCCACTGTTGTGAAAATAGATCCTCGTGAGGAAAAAGGAGAACAACTATGAATGCAAAGAACCCCGTGTTGTGGATTTCATTTTTTGTTATCGCCCTCTTCGCAGGGCTGGGCGTGACCCGAGCGCAAACTGGGACCAACGCTGATGTCGTTGCGACCATCACAAACTTGGAAAATGATGCCGTCAAAGCTGACTTGGCCGGCGACACAGCCTTTTACCAGAAAGCTCTGGCTGAGGACTGGACTAGGGGCGACAGCGACGGAACCTTTTACACCAAAGCCGAAGTCATGAAACTTATGGCCGACGCAAACGACTTCAAGACAAACAGCGAGAACCTTTCTGAACTCAAGGTGCGCGTGTACGGCAATACGGCGGTGGCGACGTACAAGGACACCTATGACATTCTGTTCAAGGGCGAACATCGCGCGCACACTATCATCGGCACGGACACTTTCGTCAAGATGGGCGGCGAATGGAAGCAGGTCGCGAGTCACGGCGCGTCAGTGGCGAAGTAGCCGCTTACTCTGACGCACGGACCCGCCCAAGTCGCGGCGAAATGGCGTATTCGAACTGAACAAGCACAGCGAGGCGCTCCGCGCTTCGCTATGCAATTTGGTTGTAGGAGATGCTCACGGATGGAGAAGGCTAGGGAGCACGCGAAGGTTATCCCGAGCTGACGCCCCACCACCCACGCAGATTTGATCAAGCTAGCCGTTCGCTGTGAGAGCCAATAGCTTGCGCAGAAGCCGTGTACGCGCTGCATTGTGCACTTCATCGTGAAAGCGCGGATCAAGGGACAACAAAAAGCGCTGATAGTACGCCGCCTTCTCAGAGGCCTGCCAGTTGGTCGCCAAGGGCATCGCAATGCCCAGGGCTGCGATGAGAAGTTGAGTCTGGCGCGAATCAGGGGACAGTTCGGGGCCATATCGAAGGTGCGTTCCAAAGGTGATGTCGCGTTCAATCGAGCGGCATTCAGCGTGCAGGGATAACTGCTCGGCGATATCAGGCCGCACACCGTGCGACTCGGCGATAGCGCTGCTTTCACCAAAAACTCATAGCACCGGAATAAGAAACGCCGGGACGTGTCTTTACCTGCGAGCGGCTGAATTTGTTTAACTCTCGGCCGCAAGTTCACCGAAATGGAGATTTCATGAGAAGAGCAGGAAGAATCACATATGCGCTGATGAGTTTCGCGATGTTGTTCGCAACCACTGCGTTCGCCGCTGACAAAGGGTCCTTGCACGTTCAGTCAACGACTATGGCCGGAACAACGCAACTGCCCGCTGGCGAGTACACAGTGCAATGGGAGGGCCCTGGCCCTGATGTAGAACTGAAAATCAAGCGGCACAACAGAGTCAAAGCCACGGTACCCGCCAAAGTGATACCGCTGGACCAGCCGCTCAGAGAAGATGCGGCAATACTGGACACCGACGGCAACGGAGGCCGGAGGTTGCTTGAGATCCGATTCTCAGGAAAGAAGTTCTTCCTCCAAATCGAACCGCAATCCGCTTCGACGACGTGTCCGGATCCGCCATTGCTAATCCCGGAATGTGAGTCCGCGCTGCCTTGGTAGCTTCTCTTGCGGAGAGGCGACCGTTGAGAACTTGTCTTAAAGAAAGGATTTCGAAGTGCCTGCATTTATTGAAACGATCATCGTCGGTGGTGGCCAGGCGGGGCTAGCCATCAGCTATTACCTCAAGCAGGAAGGGCGCGAACACCTGGTCCTCGAGCGAGCGCCTGCCATTGCCAATGCCTGGCGCAATCAGCGTTGGGATTCATTCAGACTGGTGACTCCGAACTTCCAGGTGCGGATGCCGGGAGCCGAATACGACGGAAACGATCCTTACGGTTTCATGTCGCTGCGCGAGGTCGTGAAGTACTTCGACGACTATGTCCAACGATATCGCCTGCCTGTCCGTTGCGGTGTCGAAGTGCAGGGCGTCGAGAAGCGCGAATCGGTTTTCCAAGTTCGAACAACCGATCGCGACTACGAAGCGAAGAATGTCGTAATCGCGACCGGGCTGTATCAGTCTCCAAAGATCCCGGCTTTTGCGGCAGCTATTCCCGCGGACATTCTTCAGCTGCATTCCATGCAATACCGCAATCCTTCTGTTCTGCCCCACGGCGCGGTTCTAGTGATTGGGACGGGGCAGTCGGGAGCGCAGATTGCCGAAGAACTTTATCAGTCGGGAAGGAGGGTATATCTCTCGATCGGCAGCGCAGGCCGCGTGCCCCGTCGATATCGCGGAAAGGACATCAGTGAGTGGTTCACGCGCATGGGAATGTTTGACACCCAGGTACAGACCCTGAAATCCCCAGCGGAAAAGTTCCATCCACATCCACAGATCTCCGGGAAGAACGGAGGCGAGAGTCTGAACTTGCATCAATTTTCCCGCGACGGTGTCGTGTTGCTTGGGCACGTCCGAGACGCTTGCGAGGGGCGTCTCATAATCGCGCAGGACGTGAAGGATACTCTCGCCAAGGTTGACCAGTTCGAGGTCGACGCGCTCAAGAGGGTCGATGACTACGTTGCTCGGACGGGCTTGAGCGTACCGAGCGAGACCATACCGCAACTGCGTTACGGCTACGACCAGAATGTCATTACTGAACTCGACCTCAAGGGCTCAGGAATCTTGACGGTGCTCTGGGCGACGGGCTACAACTTCGACTTCAGTTTGGTGAAGCTGCCAATTGTCGATGCGGATGGGTATCCCATCCAGAAGCGGGGAGTCACGGACTACCAAGGGCTGTACTTTCTCGGAATGCCTTGGCTTCACAGCCGACGGTCGGGAATCCTGTGCGGTGTCGGAGACGATGCCGCTTATCTGGCAGCCCATATTGCGGCGCGTGACCGAGAGAGTTCTGCGGTAGGCGCGTAGTAATTGGGTCCATCGCTTGGAGGTTGCAATGAATGTTTCTGATCTCAACGTTGAGTCCGATCCCAAGAGTTTCGAGGATCGCTTCGCGCGATGCCGCCGGCTACTCCAGTTCCTCGCTGCCCGCATTCTGGGCAGTCAAGATGAAGCGGAGGATGCCGTCCGAACCTGCAGGGCTGCGGCTTCGCGCAATCCACCAAGCTTCGAGAGCGAAGGCGCCTTCCGTAGTTGGCTCGTGCGGATTTTGATTGACGAAGCTTGTGCGCTTCTCCGCCGAAAACAGTTTTCCTTAATGCGGTCCCCCCAAGAGTCTTCATACCAACCCGGAAGGTAGCAGCGGTTATCGAGACTTCCCCGACAAGAGCTGTCCATGGGCAGAACTCGAAAACCAGCATCTCCACATCAACCAAGTGGATTCCCGCGGATGTACAACTTTTGCGGCCGGTTCTTCATGAACAATTCCGGACTCTCATTCCAAGGTTTCTTTGCTTGCTCCGCCTCTCAGTAATCTGACTCTACCAGATGCATCGAGGGTCGTGCCTTATCCTGGATGCTTGCGCGTTTTTCAGGACCAATCCGTCCTTCGTGGGGGATAATCCGTGTTGGATGAGCGCATTGCCCTGTTGTCGACAGTTGGCCTTTCGGGGCCAATGAGAGTTCGCTGGACACTGGC
>JAUTWY010000201.1 GCA_030838305.1 Acidobacteriaceae bacterium | reverse complement strand
CGCAAGGCTGGTGCATGGTCTATGCGAAGAAGCCGGCGTAGAATCCAACATCCGGCGGCGATCGGCTCCCTAGCACATTTGCAGATTTCGAACGTTGAAAAGGTTCGGATTGTCTGCGGCTTCCCTGAACGGTGCTAGCAAAACTGGCACTCAATCCTTTAGCCAGCGTTGAGAGTCTGGCCCACTCGATCTTCGAAACCGTTTTTGATCCTGCAATTTTGGCCTCAAGTGCGGCTCTTATCTCTTTGGTGGTCGGCAAAGAGTATTCGATGATATCGTCAAATCGTCTGAACAAAGCGCGGTCCAGGATGGCCGGGTGATTGGTCGCTGCAATAATAATGCTGTCTGACGTGTCCTGTTCAACCATTTGCAGAACACTGTTTACGATGCGGCGTATCTCACCCACGTCGTTGCCAAGGCCACGCGCAGAACCAATGCCGTAAGGCCCGGTTAGTAACGCGACCAGTCGGGTGGCGTGTCATACGGACGAGGAGCCGCGTAAAGCTGATCTTGGTCCATGCGGTCGAGACGGCGCTGCATTTCAGGTCTTCTTCAATGAACAACTCACAGTCAAAGCCAATGGAGATAGCAGCGCCGTCCTTTGAGCACATCGTCGAAGCGTATAATCTCTCAATTCTAACCGGCCCCGGGGATTGGTCGTTAGAAGGCGGCGACCTTGCTCTGACCAAGGACGGAGACCCAATAACCGGCGACCTTGCCTACAATGGCCTCTTTCGGTTCGTTCAAACATGGAGGTACAACACTGCTCACCTTCACTATCTCTTCGACACCATGACCGAGATGATTGCTTGGCGCACAAGCCTAGATGAGAAAGCGAATGCAATCGGCAAAACGAGCAGCGAGAAATTTCTAGATTTCGCAGAACCGCTCGGCGTCATCTTAGAAGAGCAAAGGGTGGCTACGTTCGGTGCCACTACCTACAGCGGCTGCCTGATCCTAGTCCTCAGTGGTGCGCTACTTCGCCTGAAGGATGATCTAGACGCTGAGGACGAGTGGAACACCACAGGGCCATTCTTTAACTCTCACTCTGTGGGCGCAATTGTAGTTGCAGCCGCAAACGGCTTCCGACATGCGGATGAATGGGCAAAGACCCATCCTCCCAACAAGAGACAGCGTCTATCTCAGGACGTTCTCAATGGTGCGTTGGCGGCCCGCCCGATTTCCGACGAGACAAGCCCCGGAAGATGTGTCGAGGTGCTTCAACTGCTAAGCAGTGGTGGGTTCGAGGGCCTGGCCTCTAACGTCTTTGCATATGCCCATAACCTCGCGCTGAAAATTCGAGGGCGTGCCGCATAAGCGCTACGTTCTTACGATGCCAGACCCGTGCGCATCAAAGGCCACGCCAGAGGACAATCCCGAAGCACCAAATCAGGATGAGGCCGAGAGTGACGAAGCGCAAGCCGGGGGTTGACGTGGATTACGCCAAAGCTGAGCGCATCATTCTATCGCGAGATCATCGAGCGAAACACAGTGGTTTAATCCGCAAATTGTGTGTATGTGCCGGTCTATGATGGTCGGACATGAGGTGTCCGCCGCAGGCGAAGCGGTATTCCTCAGGGATTTCGACGGCAACCGGCTTGAGGCCGTCTGCCATCCTGGTCTAAGCCGGCAGCTAGCTAGCCGCGCAGAATCCCTCAAAATGCTGCGCGAAGGGCTCGAAACGATTGATGAGCAATTATCTTGCTCAGAATTGACTGGCTTTCGGGTTTGATCGGACGTTGCTGTGGTGACTTGAAGCGGCGGAGGCCAGCTTTGGGGTCCTGCCCTGCCGGGCGCTTTTGCCCGGGCGGGGCTGAAGTGGTGCGGCGGATAGCGTCGCATGAACCTCAGAGGATCCCATGAGCAAACCCAAATCCAAAGCGAAGGCTGCCACCCGCTCGACCCGAAAGACCGTCAAGCCCGCGTCTCGCAAGCGATCGGCGCCTGCAGCGTCCAGATCAGCCTCGGGACCCCACACCAAACACGCCCGCATCATCGCGATGTTGCGCACGCCAGCGGGCGCAACGATCGCAGCGATCATGACTGCAACCGATTGGCAGCAGCATTCGGTGCGCGGCTTTCTGGCCGGTGTCGTCCGCAAGAAGCTTGGGCTGAACCTTGTTTCGGAACAAACCGAAAAGGGTCGCGTCTACCGCATCAGGGATGGCAAAGCTTCGACTGTGCCTACGGACCGGGCCAAACAGGCGGCCTGATGCGATGCAGAAGAAACGTAGCAATGGTCGAGCCTCGACCAAAACGTCTGTTGAGGACGAGATCGCGCATTTGCGCGGTCTCGAACTTGGGGGATTACGTGCACGCTGGCAGAGTGTCTTCCAGAGACCGGCCCCTGCTCATCTGACACGGCATCTGTTGTTTACGGTCATCCTCTATCGGCTCCAGGCCGATCGTTTTGGCGATCTCGATCACCAAACCAAGCAGGTGCTCGACCGAACGGTTGCGAAGGAAACCGGACGGGCAATGTCCGCTCGACTGGCCAGCTTCGACCAGAAGCGAACTGAACTCTCACTGGGCACGGTGCTCGTCCGGGAGTGGGATCGACAGTCACAGCGGGTGATGGTGATGGCTGACGGCTTTGCCTGGAACGGCCAGACTTATGACAGCCTCTCGAAAGTCGCCTTTGCGATCACGGGCACCAAATGGAACGGTCCGCGCTTCTTTGGCCTCCGGGATAGAGAGGATCGACCAGCGATGGAGGCTCGGCCATGAAGGCCCCCACCGTCAAGCCGGTCCGCTGCGCGATCTATACCAGGGTCTCTACCGAGCATGGTCTCGACCAGGAGTTCAACTCGCTGGACGCCCAATACGATGCCGCCTCCGCCTACATCAAGAGCCAAGCCCATGCCGGCTGGACCCTGATCCGTTCCCGATATGATGACGGCGGGTACTCCGGCGGGTCCACTGACCGACCCGACCTTCAGAGGCTGCTCGACGATATCCGTGCCCGCAAGATCGACGTCATCGTCGTTTACAAGGTCGATCGCCTGACGAGGTCACTGGCCGACTTCGCAAAGCTGGTTGAGCTGTTCGATGCCCATGGCGTCTCGTTCGTTTCGGTGACCCAGCAGTTCAACACCACGACTTCGATGGGCCGGCTGACCCTCAACGTGCTCCTGTCCTTTGCCCAGTTCGAGCGCGAGGTCACCTCCGAGCGCATCCGCGACAAAATCGCGGCCTCCAAGCGCAAGGGCGTGTGGGTCGGCGGCACCCTGCCCTTGGGCTATGAGATGAAGGACGGCAAGATCGCCATCGTCGAAGAAGAGGCTGAACTGGTCAAATCAATCTTCCGGCGATACCTCGAACTTAGCAGCGTCAACGAACTGTTACGGGACCTCAGGGAACGCAACATCCGAACCAAAACCAGGCTGCTCTCCACGGGTGCGACGCGCGGCGGGATCCCGTTCGGCCGCGGCGCGCTGTACTATCTGTTGAGCAATCCCTTCTATATCGGCGAGGTCAAATACAAGAATGAGATCCTGCCCGGCGAACAGTCTCCAATCATGGATCGCGCGCTGTTTGACGCAGTCCGGCAGAAATCCCTCGCCCAATGGTCCCACCGCACCGTCGTGCGCAACAAGTCCGACCACCTACTGACAGGATTGCTGTTCGACGATGCCGGGCATCGCATGATTCCAACCCACGCGACCAAAGCTGGCATCCGGTATCGCTATTATGTGTCGACGCCCGTTCTGCATGGAGAAGCCAAGACCGCGTCAGCCGGGTCGGTCTCCCGCGTGCCCGCCGCTGACATCGAAGACGTCGTGGTAAAATTCCTGAAGGAGCATCTTGCCGCCAACCAAGACAAGTCAACAACGAGCGCGGTGCGCCCAGGGGATCGCGAGGCCCTCGCACAGCTGGTCGCGGGGATTGTTGTGCACAGGAACAGGCTAATCGTTCAATTTAAGTCAGATCACACAGACGAAGCCTCCGATTGCTCAGATGATCGGACTCTCACAATTCCCTGGCAGAAACCGCCCTCCAAAAGATCCCGCCAGATCCTGCTCCCGCACAATGCATCTCGAAACGACGTCCGGCCGGAGCAGTTCGAGCGCCGGGCACGCCTGGTCAACGCAATCGCGCGAGGTCGTCGGTGGCTCGATGATGTGGTCTCGGGTCGAGTAACCTCGGTCGCACAGCTTTGCGCCCGAGAGAAGTGCAGCGTTCGGCAGGTCAACATGACCATCTCGCTCACCTTCCTCGCACCTAATCTCGTCAAAGCAGCAATAGAAGGCCGCCTGCCTCGCGGCATCGGCATCGAGCGCCTCCGGGATCCGCCGACTGAATGGAGCCGGCAGTTTGAGGCGCTCGGGCTAAATCCGGAATAGCTGAGGCGCCAGCCCAAGATTCCGAACTACCGAGACCCAAAAGTCGGAATTACAGGCGCAAGTGCGGTCGAACTTCGCGCTCAAGCCGCGCCCGCATTCAACCCATATTTGCGGATTCCAACGGCGAGCAAACTGCTCATTGATGGCGGTAACTGCAGCGCCCGCCCACGATCCCGAATTACGGGTGCAAAACGCGGTCGAACTTCGCGCTCAAGCCCGACCGCCGGGAACGGAATTTTTGGATGCGGAGACAGGGCGCCAAAAACCGCCACTAGAATGCGCGAACGCCAGCGCACCAGGGCTCGAACCTGGGACCCGATGATTAGGAGTCCCGGTGATCACCTGCTCTATCAATGACATACGCACAAACCGAAGCGATAAAGCCCCTTGATTTCGTTTGCCAATTGGTTTCGCTGCAAACCGCTCGCCCTGTGAATAACAGGGGAGAAACGCGCACCCTACACGCCAAACGTGTCACGATTGAACCTGATCGCGAATCAGGAGGAATCCAAGATGTCGACCACTCAACGAATTTTGTGTGGACCTTGTAAGTCCGATTTGACGGGGCCTGCCGAGTTCGACAACGACTCCATTTTTACCTGTCCCGCCTGCGGTCAATCTGACCGATACGAGCACATTGTGAATGAAGTCGCATGCTACAGCGAAGAGCTCGTTGCAGAACACTTCGAGCAGAAAATGGCCGCCATCGCTCAAGGTAACAAG
>JAUTWY010000200.1 GCA_030838305.1 Acidobacteriaceae bacterium | reverse complement strand
CAACACCGCAACTTGCCACAATAACGCCCTGGGTACTGACGCGCCCCTCGCAGTTCCGCTTGCCGCCCCCGCTGGCCCTCAACAACCCGGAGTACGCGGCCGATCTCAACGAAGTGAGAGAGATGGGGAGCCTCTCCAGCACAAGCCGCTCAAGTGAACAGACGGAAGTCGCATTGTTTTGGGCACTGAACACTCCACTAGCCTGGAACCGCATTGCAGCACAGCTTTCGGCGGCGCGCGGGTTCAGTCTGACCGAGAATGCACATCTATTTGCCGTGCTCAATGTAACTCTCGCCGACGCCATAATCGCGTGCTGGGATAGCAAGTACCGCTATATTTTCTGGCGGCCAGTCACCGCGATCCGAGCGGGTGCCGCGCCGGGAGACCCCGATGCCGATTGGAGGCCATTGCTGGACTCTCTGACCGGTACTCCTCCGCATCCCGAGTATCCTTCTGCGCATTCCACGTATAGTGGCGCCGCCGCGTTCATTCTGGCTGCCGCATTTGGGGAGAACACCGCATTCAGCCTCACCTCCGAGATACGTCCAGGCACGCGTTCCTATGCGAGCTTTTCCGAGGCGATCGCCGAAATCGCCGATGCGCGTGTCTTTGGCGGCATTCACCTCCGAAGCAGTTGCGCCCGGGGGAATTCCCTGGGTCGAACTGTCGCGGATTATGTATCGAGACACGCGATGCGGGCGCGCGGTGACGATCAAGACGAATGAGAAAAGTAAACGCAAAGGGCTCGGTTACTCGATGAGGTTGCCGGGCACATAGCTGAGGCACTGATTGTGTCGAACCGTGGACGTTTGAGAGGGTTTTGTCACGCGCTTTCAGAATCTATGTGGCGAAGGCATCAGCAATTTGTGGCACTGCGGCACGCTTCCGACTAATAGGGATTATTTGCGGGCGGGTCAGGTGCGCCACCTACGTGAAGATGGCTTAGATCGCGCAACGTAGCGCGGTCTTCTTCGCTCATCCCCCGCGTGAAGTTGGGGTCTCTGAGATGCTGATTGCGCGCGAACTCCGGCATGTTCTGAAGAACTCCCAGGCGCTGCTCAATCGCTTTCTTTCGCTGTGGCGGCAAATTGCGCCATGTGGGCAGCACATCATTCTTAATGTGATCGCGCTGTTGGGGAGTCATCTGCTGCCACACTCGCTCGCGGTCGCGCATGTCCTGCTGCTGTTGCGGAGACAATTGCCGAAAGCTTCTCTGATTCTGGAGCACCCGCTGTCGATCTTCGGGGCTGAGGCGCTGTGGCTGCCTATTTGTATAGGTACTGTAATTGTTTTGCCCACCGCGGGAATATTGCTCGTCTCGTGAATATTGGTTGGCCGATGGGTGGTTGGGGTCCGCTCTTTGATAGCTGCTCGGTGGGCGATTGGGGTCGGATGTTTGATGATTCACCGGAGGCCGATTGGGACCCACGGGTTGATGAACTGCATCTCGCGTAGATGAATTTGAATTCCCGGAGCGAGCGGGAGGCCGGTCATCTCGTGATGCGGGTGTCTGATTGCGCTTAGCACCGCCGGTCGACTGCTTTGTCGCTGGTCCTCTCTTCGGCGCCGGATGCGAAGCTGGCGAAGGTGCTGACCGCTGAGGCGGCCTGTTGCCATTATCTGGACGCTGAGCGGGAACTGGAGCCGCATGCGGAGCGGGAGCCGGTCGTTGTGGAGGCCGGTTGCCAGGATTAGAGCTCTGAGCGAAACTCGAAGCCGCTAAGCTCGCGCTGAGGCAAAGCGCCAGCAGGCAGTCCTCGATTTTTGTCCTCAGCGTCATCCGCCTTACATTTCCTGTTCACTGGAATCATCTGCCGAAACCGGTTGCGGCAACTCCGTCAATGGCTCGAAGTCAGCCAGCACATCGTAGTTTTCCAGCACTGGCAAATCCTGATCCTGCATAATCTGGCTTTCATCACCATTGAAATTTGCCATGTTCGTGATATCCGCCGGGCGGTGTCCAACCCAAACCGTGGCTACCAACAACATGGAAGCCGCCACCAGCACGCGAGGTGCTGCGCCCAACCAGGCCCACCAATCCTGCTTCACCGGTTCCGCAGCAATGCGCGCCCGCACCCGAACATCAAATGCTGGAGACGGTTCAATTAGCGGCAGTTCATCCAACAAGCTGCTGACAGAGCGAAATTCGTTCACCCGCACAGTACACGCCGGGCATGTGGCCAGATGCTTCTCCATCTCGCGCTGTTCTTTTTCTTTCAAGCGGCCGTCGATATATCCGAGGAGCCGGCTTTCCATTCGAGTACAACTCATGACTGCCTTCCCTTCCATGGCCCTTTAGCTTTTTGCTCGCAACGCCACGAGTGGGGCTAGTTCAACTCGCAACGTTTCATACGCCCGAAACAGCAGCGATTTAAGTGCGCTTTCCGAGCAAGACAAAATCTTCGAAATCTCGCCGTAATCCAGATCCTGATATTTGTGCAGCAACACCGCAGCGCGCTGCTTTTCCGGAAGCTTGTCTATGGCGTGCCGGATCATGTCCCGCTGCGCCTCCTGCACCAGGTGTTCTTCGATGTTGGGGTTCTTCTCCGCAACATCGAGCGGACGCTCATCGCCCTCTTCCGAATCCACCTTGACCGGAGCGTCCAGAGAGACTTCCATGCGCTGATGACGCGTGTCCCGAACCGAATTCAGCGCCAGATTCGTGGCGATCCGGAACAACCAGGTGGTGAACTTCGCGCTCGGCACATAATCCGCCCGCGCCCGATACACCCGGATGAAAACCTCTTGCGCCAGATCCTCTGCCTGCTCCCGGTTCCGAACCATGCGGTAGAGGAAGTTAACCAGCGGCGTCCTATAGCGATGCAAGAGAAGCGCGAACGACTGTTCGTCGCCCGCCTTCACGTCCAGCATCAGTTGGACGTCGGTCCTGGCCATTGCCGACACACTGTATCAAACCCGTGTATTGTCAGAAAGTTGCAAATCGGAATGTAAAGTTGGCA
>JAUTWY010000087.1 GCA_030838305.1 Acidobacteriaceae bacterium | reverse complement strand
TCGAGGCGATTGGTACCCGCGTTGCTCCCGCAGTGCGCCAACGACTCGCTGAGAAATCTAGCTTAGGCGAGAGGGCCGTGTCATGAGGCACATAATCAATCGGTGGAAGGTAAACATCTCCGGAATTGCCGATCCTCGCTTTGGTCAAGAGCTCGGGTACGTTGTAAACGCCTACTGCAAGCAAATCGCCGGCACCTAGTCTGAGCTGTGATGAGTTGGTCAGCCGCGGGAGTCACCGAAGCCGTCGATGAGTCGTTGGCTTGTGGCTCCGCCGAAGCAGCATCTGCGGGAACGGCTCCGGCCGCGGTTTCAGACAAGGGCTTGGCGGCGGGAAGTGCCGGGACTGTATTTTCCACAGGCGCAGATGTGGGCGATTGCCGCCCCCTAGCCTTGAATCCAACGGAACCGCAAGATAAAACCAGAGAGAAACGCGAGCAGGCTGCGGCTACAACCGAATCTGCCAGACTCCATCACACGCCTCGGGCGGTGGAAGTAGGATGGTTGAAAAAAGTCTAGCACTTGGGCCGTTCTCCGAATGGTCGCGAGTTGGTGTCGTTTTGGGACAATCCGAGTTTTCCACAGATTTTCCACATTTTCCCCCCATTGGCAATTGAAACCCTCTGCTCAGGCTGCTAGATTCCAATGAACCTCAAAGGCAGCTAACAAAACGCAGACAGACGCAGACGGAACCCGTTAACTCACTACCAGCCATTACCGTACGCCTGCAATACTCAACTGTCGAAACTGTCGGATGAGGGCTCTCGCGCGCCCAAGTGCGCGAATGACGGACAGAGGTGGAAGTGTTAACGGTAGCCTTTTTTGCGATTTTCTTACTATCGCTGCTGTTCTCGTTCGTCCTCACTCGCTGGGTGCGGGACTTCGCATCCCGGCGCGGGTGGGTCGCGGTCCCTTCTCAAGAGCGGCACCTGCACTCGAAGCCTCTGCCACGCCTGGGGGGCGTAGCGATTTTTATTTCGTTCTCGTTGAGCTTGTTGGCGGCTGCGCTGATAGCACGCTACATTCCCGCTCTGCACGCCACCCTTGCTTTGAAAAAGCTACTCACCATTCTTGTGCCCGCAACGGTTGTCTTTCTGCTGGGGGTTTATGACGATCTTCATCCCGTAGGGCCTTATGTCAAGTTCGCGGTACAGGGTCTTGCCGCCACCATGTTGTTCACGGGCGGTTTGCGCATTCTTAATATCCCAGTGCTGTTCGGCGAGCATCAACTGCCATCGTTCATCGGGCTGCCCCTCACGATTTTGTGGGTCTTGGCCATCACCAACGCTTTTAACTTGATCGACGGCCTCGACGGGCTGGCTGCCGGTTCGGCGTTGTTCTCCACACTCGTGGCTTTTGTAGTCACACTGCTGGGTGGATACTCGCTGGTTACGGTGATGACCATTGCGCTGGCTGGCGCCATCCTCGGCTTCCTGCGCTACAACTTCAATCCAGCGACGATTTTCCTGGGGGATTCCGGCAGCCTCTTCATCGGCTTTCTTTTGAGTGCGCTCGCCTTGGCCGGCGCGCAAAAGGCTCCCACCATTGTGGCGGTTGCGATCCCGGTAGTTTCGTTCGGCCTGCCGATTCTGGAAACCTCGCTTTCGATTCTCCGGCGCTTAATCAGCGGACGCCCCGTGTTTACTGCCGACCGTGAGCACATCCATCACAAATTGTTGCAGCACGGCCTGACCCATCGCCAGGTCGTGATTGTGCTTTACGCTGTCTCCGCCGTGTTTGCGCTGCTCAGTCTGTTTCTGCTTTGGCCGACTGGCAGCTCGCTGGGTCTGGTTCTCGCAGTGCTTGGAATTGGCATCTGGATCGGCGTGCAGCGCTTGGGTTATCTCGAACTCGGGGAACTGGGTCGGGTCGCGCAACGCACTTTCGAGCAACGCCAGATCGTTATCAATAATCTTGCCATCCGCCGGGCGACAGAGGAACTAAAACTGGCTCGCGATTATGAGCAGATTCAACGCGTCCTGGAAGCAGCTTTCACTTGCAACGACTTTGACGGATTTCACGTTCGATTCAAGCTCTTCCCGGGGGAACCTCATCCCTTGGGTGCGGTCGAACCTGGCGCCCCGATGCGCCGTGCAGACGTATCTTTTCACTGGTACAAGACAAAATCGAGTGCGCTCGATGGTCTGGCCCTTTGGACCCTAACGCTTGATCTGATCAGTTCCTCGAATCGTCGCCGGGGCTCTCTGATGGTGCACCGGCTTTATTCGCACCGGGATCTGCAGTTGGATATTAATCTTCTGACTTCGGCCTTCCCCAGTGTTCTCGCGGACGCGCTAGACCGCGCCCTGCAGCACTCTGTCGAAGTGATGCCAAGCGCCGATGAGGATGAAGGATTTGTTGCAGCGCAGGCTGGCTGAGGACGCCGACTCTTGCTTGTTTGATTTCCCACCGCAAGGGTCTTCAGGCGGATATCACCGCAAACGTCGGGAGACTCAAGATCGCACGCGTACGAACGCACGCGTTTTCGTTTCGGGAAACGAAAGGGAAGGGCTAAGCTTTACAGCTTTGCGCTGACGTAAGAATTAATCTCACAGTTGAGGCAAACTTCTTCAAATGCGGGTGCGGTCCACTGCATTGTTTCTCTCCAATCGCTCAAAGCTTAAGGCTTCAAACGTGAATTTCATTTTACCTCCCTTACTCTCCCAGAGCAATAGGCAGAGCACAAAAAATCTGGAGAACGAGGGCCCAGAGCTGCAAGTTTGTGCACACTTGCTAGGAACTTGCAGCCCTCCTGCATCGATCGGGATAAGGCAGCAACTTTTCCACATGCCGAACCAATCCGGCTACTGCCAAATCCGGCTTATCCCTGTTTACCTTGATCTTCTCTTGTAGTTGCGAGGACATGCATTCATGTTTCGTAAGACCGTGTATGGAGCTGCCTTCAAAGAAGTTAATTTCGTTCCCCTTCACTCGGCGACGTTTTGCGTTCAGTGCGAGCTGATCAGCACAAACAGCCGGCCGTACTGCCTGGCTTGCGGCAACCAATCGCTGCTCAGCCTCTCCCGTGTTCTGGGCGGATCGCTTCGTCAGCAGCAGACAGCTCACCTGATCACTGATTCCGAGCTCGACAGCCTTGTCCGCGACCTGCTCCGCACCGTTCCTGATCCTGAAGTCTCAGACGTTGGCGATCATCACACTCGGATGCCCTCGGTTGTTTTGCGCAGTCAGCTTCGCGTCGCCAATGCCGGGCATCCGGTTTCCGGGTTTCGCGCCGTGCACGTGGGAGAAGAAGTTGATATTCACGCTGGCGAATTGAATCTCGAACCTGCGATCAGCGCCATTACCGAGCGAGCCAAGCATCTCACGGGTGCAACCGGAGCCGCCATCGCGCTGCGCGCCGGAGACGAAATTGTCTGTCGGGCCCGCGCCGGACGCACCGCGCCCGATCTCGGTGTCCGCTTGCAAACTGATGCCGGCATCTCCGCCGAAGCGGTGCGCACAGGCGAGGTCATGCTGTGCCACGACGCTGAGCGCCACCCTCGCGTGGACCTGGCTAGTTGCCGCCGCTTGGGCGTGCGTTCGATTCTGGTTTCACCTCTGCGCTACTATCGGCGGACTCTGGGAGTATTCGAAGTGTTGTCCTCATCCCCGAGCGCGTTCGATGAGCGCGATGTTGCTACCATGCAGCTCCTGTCGAGCATGATGGTTGCCGCCATCTCCCGCATCTCCAGCCTGCATCGGGCGAATTTATCCCGCCTGGCTGGTTGAGAAGGATTGGATTCAGAATCAGTACGCCCAGTATGGCCCCGTGCCGCCCGGTGTGCTCTTGGTTTCGATGGCTGTATAAACATTCCGGCCATAGAAAAAGGGAAGTCCCCAATCAAAGTAGCTCTGAGTTTTCGTGCCCGGGAAAGTGTCGGGACCACCAAGTTGGCTAAAAGCA
>JAUTWY010000170.1 GCA_030838305.1 Acidobacteriaceae bacterium | reverse complement strand
TCAGGCGCGGCTGGGCGACGATTGGGATTGTGATCTGTGCAATGCTCGGATGGTCCCAAGAACCTCCACTAAGAGATCAGACTGCACATCCAACCCCACAGCTCGACAAGGGCTCAGTTGACGGCGGCATTTATAAGAATCCCTCGATCGGACTTGAGCTCATCCCTGATCCCAAACTCAAGCTCGGAACTCCAGCATTGAAAGGGAAACCCGGCGACGCCTCCTCTTCTCTCGCGATTATCGCAGTGGGAAAATTCAGATCCAGTTCAGCGCGAGAACTGACGGCCTTTTTGGGCAATCCCGTTCGCCCAATATCCTGCCGCCGAGCGTTCAATCGATGCCGTTATGCAAAGAGTTGTCGCGGCAGATCAGAAAGACGGATTAAGAGCCATCCGAAGTTCGAGTGGCGCGTTGGTGGAACTTCGTTCGCTCGTATGGACTTCTCTCACGGGGATCATCCCGAATACGAGGCTGTCTTCGTCAAGGCGTGCGAAACACTACCTGTTGGATTTGTGTTTGCGGGGTCGGATCAGGACGCAGTAAACAAGATCATCGCCGCACAGACGTAAACTAGATTTGGCTGCTTCTGGATGTGGACCGAGATAGCCCATTACATCAGCAACCCGGCCATTGAGTTTTTAGGTGCATGTTTGACGCGTATTACGCAGTTCCTCG
This sequence comes from Acidobacteriaceae bacterium, assembly GCA_030838305.1. GTDB lineage: Bacteria > Acidobacteriota > Terriglobia > Terriglobales > Acidobacteriaceae > Sulfotelmatobacter. Next base: position 3,866 of record JAUTWY010000170.1, on the reverse strand, counting down.
TGCTTTGTATGCATATATCACAGCCAGCAGCGGTGGGGCGAGAATGAATCCCCAGAACGGAATTGCAAATCCCAAGATGATCGGCACCAATATCGAGGCCCACATCGGCACTTTGGCAACGCGGCGCATGATGTAGGGCTGGAGCAGGAGGCCATCCACGACTACGATTGCCGCGTACAGGATCAGCACATAGAGAGGGTGTTCCCAGTCGTGCCAGCGGAGCAATGCGGCCAACACCGGGCCGACCAGACTGAGTACGGGTCCGAGGTGTGGGACAACCTGCAGGGCTGCGGCAAGCACTGCCCACAGCAGAGCCCATGGCACTTTGAGGATCCAAAGGCCCACCAGCCACAGTAGTGCGACCGCGATCGAATCCTGCATCTGTGCAAGCGCCCAGTTCTTCAGGGCAAAGCCGGTGACACGAATGTGCTCTCGGGGTTCCATGGCCGGGACGTGAGCCTCGCCGTGCGGAGTTGGCGATTCTCTGGTGCTTGGCTGATCTGATTGTAGCGGACACCAAGGAATCACCTTGAAACACTGCAATATTGAAACTGGCGCTAAATCGCCCTTGTGCTCATCCTCTCTCATAGGATGAGCGAAATCTGATTTCAACAGCGACGGTTTGTGCGTCTTTGTCCCCGGTTCTCGCCCTTCTAAAGTTGCTCTTATATTTGACGACGTTCGAACCAGACAAGAACGAATGAAACGGTTAGAACACCCTCGGAGCTACGGGCGGGCTGTGCAGATTATTGCATCTTGACTCCGAGGGTCAACCGCATCAGACTTTGCCTTCGTATGCCACCAACCTTCGGCTGACGGCCGGCAGCTTCACGTTGCGACGCTCACGGTGAGCAGGCCGGAGCATCGCAGAAAGAACGTTCTATAAAAAGGAATGTCAAGAAATTTTTCCACAAGTCTGAGCAGCCCCTGTAACTGCTGAAATCATTATCGCCATTACACTCACAACCACTGGACTACCTCCACGGCCTTCTCATCCGAAGAGTGTTTCACCCTATACTGGAAGGAAATTGGGATCGGGGTTGCATGCGCTTTCGGTCCCGACCTGCTTTAGAGGACTTCATGGCCGCACTAATTGATGCGATTAATGTCAAACGTAAGACCTTGTTTGAGCTTGAAAACATTCCTTTCTGCTGCCTCGAAGCAGACGTAAACACGCCTACTGCTCGTGGCGGCCAGACCCTGGTGCGCCTGAAGATGCGCAACCTCCTTACCAACGCGGTCTTTGAGAAGACATTCAAGGCAAGCGACAGATTCAAGGAGCCGGACCTGCAGTCGGTACAGGCTTCGTATCTGTATAGCGATGGGGACGGTTCTCATTTTCTGGACCAGGAAAGCTACGAGACCGTCACCCTTAACGGTGACATGGTGGGGGATGCATTGGACTTCCTGATCGAAGGCGCATTGATCGAGTTGCGTAAGTACAACGGCAATCCGATTGGTTTAGAGCTGCCAATATTCGTTGAACTGGACGTTGCCTACACGGAACCCGCGGTTCGGGGCGACTCGTCGAGCGGCGGGACCAAGACAGCCCGGCTGGAGACGGGCCTGGAAATCCGCGTTCCCCTCTTCATCAAACAGGGGGAAAGGGTGAAAGTGTCCACGGAAAACCGGGAGTTTGCGGGGAGGGCCTGAGTCGGTACCAGATCGAAGGCTGATCGTTGGCCAAATATCGCCTCTGCAAGTAGTTGAAATGGTGGACCTGGTCGGGATCGAACCGACGACCTCTTCCATGCCATGGAAGCGCGCTCCCAGCTGCGCCACAGGCCCACGATTGAAAAGTCCGAGAACTCGGATCGAGGGAAGTGCTTGAATCATTTTCGCCCACATCCCCAGGATAGTCAACGAAACCCCGGATAGACCATTAAGGACACAAAGGATCACGAAGGAAATCTTGAGAAATTCAAGGCTTCGTGACTTCGTGTCCTTGTGATTATGACTTACGCCCGCGGCCACGATTCTTCTATTTCTTTCCACAGGCTCTTCTGCCATAATTGATCGTGCACCCCACCTGCACAATCTTTCACACACAATTTGGAGCGAGGAAGAGATGCCAGCAAAGTACATCTTTGTGACAGGCGGAGTTGTGTCTTCCCTAGGCAAGGGATTGGCCGCGGCTTCGATCGGTTGTCTGCTGGAGAGCCGCGGGTTGAAGGTCAACCTGATGAAGTTTGATCCGTATCTCAACGTCGATCCGGGAACGATGTCGCCGTTTCAGCACGGCGAAGTTTTTGTAACCGACGACGGGGCTGAAACGGATCTCGACCTCGGGCACTACGAGCGCTTCACCCATGCCAAACTTTCGCGCGACAATAACTGGACCACGGGGCGGTTGTATGAACAGATCATCGCCAAAGAGCGCCGCGGCGATTACTTGGGCAAAACCGTGCAAGTGATTCCGCACGTCACCAACGAAATCAAAGCGGCGATGAAGAAGGTAGCGCAGGATGTCGACGTCGCCATCGTTGAAATCGGGGGCACGGTGGGCGATATCGAGTCTTTGCCGTTCATGGAGGCGATTCGCCAGATGCGGCAGGAACTGGGGCGCGAAGACACTTTATTTGTTCACGTGACGCTGGTGCCATTTATCGCGGCGGCGCAGGAATTGAAGACCAAGCCAACGCAGCACTCGGTGAAGGAACTGCTCAGCATCGGAATTCAGCCTGACATTCTGCTCTGCCGTACCGACCGCTTCCTGGCGAAGGATCTGAAATCGAAGATTGCGCTCTTCTGCAACGTGCAGGAAGAGGCGGTGATCACGGCCAAGGACGTGGCTTCGGTGTATGAAGTGCCGCTGGTATTCGCTAATGAAGGCGTGGATACGCTGGTGCTGAAGTATCTCCACATGGAAGCGAAGGACCGCGACCTCTCCAAGTGGGAGGACATTGTGCATCGCGTGTACAACCCGAAGGACACGGTCACGATCGGGATTGTGGGCAAGTATGTGGAGTATGAAGATTCTTACAAGTCGCTGAAGGAAGCGCTGGTGCATGGAGCGCTGGCCCATAATCTAAAACTTCAGTTGAATTGGATCGAGGCCGAGGGTCTGGAAACCGGCGAGCAGACCAACAGCAACACTAATGACGCCCAGCTCGAGGGCTACGACGGTTTGCTGGTTCCCGGCGGTTTCGGCAAGCGGGGCATCGAGGGGATGCTGATCGCGATCCGGTATGCGCGCGAGAATAAGGTTCCATACTTCGGAATTTGCCTGGGGATGCAAACCGCGTGTGTGGAGTTTGCGCGGAACGTGGTTGGACTGGGGGACGCAAATTCGAGCGAGTTCGACCCGGCAACGCCACATCGCGTGATCTACAAGCTGCGCGAGTTGCGCGGCGTCGAAGAACTGGGCGGCACCATGCGGCTGGGGGCGTGGACGTGCAAGATTGAGCCTGACACGCTGGCGCACAAGATCTATGGCAAGCTTGAAATCAGCGAACGCCACCGCCATCGCTACGAATTCAATCGCGAGTATGAAGAGCCGATGGTCGCGGCGGGGCTGCGCATTTCTGGGTCTACTCCAGATGGAACTTATGTAGAGATGGTGGAGTTGCCAGATCATCCGCATTTCATTGGATGCCAATTCCATCCTGAGTTCAAGTCGAAGCCGCTCGAGCCGCATCCTTTATTTAGCACTTTTATTGCGGCAGCGTACGCGCATGGTTCGAAGCGGCGCGCGGAAAAGGAAACCGCCGCGGTAGAGATGTTTCATCGTCCAGAAAAAGTTGCGAGACGCTAAATAAGACGTTTTACCGCCGCGAACGCCGAGATGAAACCGGATAAATCCAAAGTGGCTACTGCCTATCTCGGCGTTCTCAGCGTACTCGGCGGCGGTGAAAGGCTTTTCTTTT
>JAUTWY010000164.1 GCA_030838305.1 Acidobacteriaceae bacterium | reverse complement strand
TCGAGTTCATTTGCCGACGCGGAGACAGCTTCCGCGACCGCGCCTACAGCCGCTTCGAAGTTGTCAGCAAGCCTGTGCATTTCCAGTCGGCGCGCTGCAGCCGCGGTCTCTCGGACCGCATCTTGCGTAGCGGCCTCTCCTTTGGCGGTTTCGATAGCGGATTGGGCCAGTTCGGAGATTTTCCTATTCGCCTGTCGCAGGTGGAGGGAATGGCGAGCCACGCTACAGAGATAAGTCGCCAAACCGGAAGTAAGGACCAGCCCGGCGATCAGCACGATCCAGGTACGATCATGATGGGGTGCCAAAGGCCCACCTGGCATCGGCACCGCCACCAAAGTCATCCACGGCGCGTTGCCGGCGATGAGATCGCGCGACCAGTGCGTTCCGTCTTTCAGCGAGCCTTGCGGATACTGCTTGAGCGGAATTGTGCGCAGACGCGAACCATGGATGTGGAGCGGCAACTCATTTTCTGCACCGTGAGGGTCGAAGAAGAACATGTCCAAGCCTTGCGGGGTGATCGTCGCATCGAAGACTTCATCGATCAACTTGCCACTGAGCATTGAGCCGTGGACGAAGCCGACGAGATTGCGGCGACGATCCTCGATCGTGTCGTGCGGCAGTCCCTGCCGGTATACCGGCAGGGAGAATATGAAACCGGGTTGGGCGTTGGCGGCAGTGACGAGAGCGGAAACCAGGGAAAAGCCGAGTTGATCGCTATCGCGCGCATATTCGAGTTGAGCCAGTGTCGAGGACTGGGAGCGCAGGTCGAGACCATAGACCGTGGACCCCAGCGGCACCGTCGAATAGAATATGGGAAAGTACTCGTCGTGCTGCTCGGCTGGATGCAGGCTGCCATCGGCTGCCCGGGTTTGGATCCCATAATTGGCAAGTCCTTCGCCGGCGGCCGCATGCTCGACTGTGGCACGCTCGTCGCGCCTGACACGGGGCACCCAGGAGAGAGTTTCAATGGTGGAGCTGTATCGCAGGAGCGTTTGGGCAAAGGACTCGAATTCGCCGCGCGAGACTTCGTCGTCGGAGGAATCGAACAGCGCCCGCAATGCCAGCAGCTTGGTCAGATATTCGTCCAGCCCGTGTTGCAGCACCATGGAGCTGTTCTCGGCGATAACGTCGAAGGTGAGCTCCGCTCGCCGGTCCTCCCAACGCCAAACCACGTACCCGGCAGCCATCGACAAGACGATGCCGATAAGGGCAGCGCAGAGGCTTGCCGGAGGCCGCAAACCCCACGTCCTTCGCATGCTGCCGAGTTGACGAATTCGAAGTGGAAATGAGATGTGAAGTGGAAATGAGATGTCACGATTGTAGCGTAGTCGAGCGATTGACATCGTGGCTCCGAATTGAATCGAATCCGAACATCACCCGATCGGATTGCCAACTTGGCCGCCGCCGAGTCGTCTTCTGCGGAAGTGCTCCGCAAGGATTACACGCAATCGCAACGACCGCATATTGTAACATATCGCATGAGTTAAAATGCCTACCCTTCAAGAGAAATTCCCGGCTCTGCGGGGGTGAGCGCTTGGGCCTCGAATGCCACCAACTTTGCTCGCCCGCGCCGACCAGGTGATCGAACAAGGCGGCCTGCGGCTGCTTTTGGGGGCAAGGCGCCGGAGGCACCTTTACTGCGGAAGTTTGCGTTCGATATGAGCTTAATCGGTTGGCGCGGGTGATCGATTTTCGATGTCGATCGCCTTCAATCGGGCGTCGGAAAACTTGAACAGGTGTGTTTGGTGACAGAAGCAGAAGTGTAGAAACAGTTTGGCCGATTTTAGCCCTTGCAGATCGTCTTGAGTACACCGGGTGCGAGTATTAATCTCAGCCCCAGTCTGCATGCAGACGAGCATAAATGTACCGCTGAGCGGATTTTCATTCATGGAACAAAAACGGTTTCATCGTTCAGTGAACTACATTGATCTATCAGGACTTAGAGCGTTTCCCGGAAAGGCTGAATCGGGGATACCCATAGCGGCGCGAATATGATTCAAGCTTCCTGCTGGGAGGAGGCCAGCATGGATGGCGAAGCCATATTCGGAGGATCTGCGTAGGCGGGTTGTCGGGGCGATCGAGGGCGGGACTACCATCCCGGAAGCTGCCGAGCAATGCGGCGTAAGCATCAGCTCGGTGGTCCGCTTCCTCAAGCTTTACCGGGAAACGGGCAGCGTCGGCTCGGCCAAGTTCGGCGGCTACAAGGATTTCGCGCTGGCGGCGCACGAGGATTTGGTGAGGCAATTGGTAGCGGAGCAGCCGGACATCACGCTGGCCGAACTCGAGGACCGACTGGCAAAGAAGAAGATCACGGTTGGAAAGTCGTCGATCTCCCGGTTTCTGCATCATTTGAAGCTGCCCTTTAAAAAAAAGTCTGCGGGCAGCCGAGCAAGATCGCCCGGACGTGGCCGCCGCCCGTAGGGCGTTGCAGCGGCGACAGACAAAGCTTGATCCGAGACGGCTGGTATTCATCGATGAAACCAGCGTGTCGACGACGATCACACGTCTTTATGGGCGGGCGCCGCAGGGTGAACGGCTCGTCCAGAAAGTGCTGCACGGAAGCTGGAAGACCGTTACGTTCATCGCAGCATTGCGTCACGACCGCGTTACCGCACCCTTTGTGCTCGAAGGCGCCATGAATGGCGAGACGTTCAAGGCCTACGTCGAACAATTCCTCGCTCCGACTCTGAAGAGGGGCGATATTGTATTCATGGACAATGCAAGCGTTCACATGGTCGATGGCGTCGAACAGGCAATCGAATCCCGCGGTGCTATTTCGTTCTACCTTCCGGCATACAGCCCGGACCTGAATCCGATCGAGCAACTGTTTGCCAAGCTCAAGTCCATGCTTCGGAAGATTGCCGCATATTCCCTCAAGCAAGCGGCCTACACCCTCGATAGTCTGTGCGCGGCCATCGCCTCTTCTCTGACCAAGATCTCCCGATCCGAATGCGCTGCATACCTCGCCAACTCAGGATATGGTCAATCTAATCGGGAAACGCTTTAATCGCCGCGATATGATGAAACTCGCGTCTCTCGCGCTGCTCCCCATGATGTCGGGCGTGGCAATGACGCGTTCGGACGAAAAACCGGCGCCGTTGAAATATAAGGTATTTACCGTGACTCGCGCTGGCCTGAACCGCGCTGTGCCGCCAGGCAAGGAATCCCTTTTGTGGGTC
>JAUTWY010000145.1 GCA_030838305.1 Acidobacteriaceae bacterium | reverse complement strand
TCAAAATTATATCGAATACCAGGCATGAAAAAACCGGGGGAGCCGTTGGCTCCCCCGGAATGGTTAGTCGTTGTCGGTTGCGCTAGAACGTAACCCGCAAGCCGAACTGAAATTGCCGCATCTGGCTGTTGGCCTCCAGGCTGCTGATAATGCCGTTTCCGCTGCAGTCAATACAGCCGTTGGGATTGGCATAGACGGGATGGTTGAATACATTGAAGAACTCCGCCTGGAACTGCGCGTTAACCCTCTCGGTGATTGTGAAGTTCTTGAAGACGGACATGTCGGACAAGAACTCTCCCGGCCCCGTGAACTGGTTGCGACGGATGTTGCCGAAAGTCCCAACGTCCGGACGAGTGAATGGTCCGCTGGAAGCACCATTGGTGGCGAGTGGAGCGACCGGGGTAAAGTAGACTACCTGCCTGGTTTGATCGTTGAAGCTGCCGGACCCCATGTGGAAGCTACCGGTGAGGTCAGGACGGCACGGTCCCGTGTCCCTGTCCGAGTTGCATTCGCCATAGCTAGGGGAGAACGGCAGACCGCTGCCGATGACCATGGTTGCGTTCCATTGCCATCCCCCCAGCAACAGGTCCGCACCCCGGCCTATATTACCCAGGAAATGCTTACCCCTGCCGAACGGCAATTCGTAGATTGAGGTCAGAATCAAAACACTGTCGCGATTGTAGTCTTGCCGACCGGTGAACTGCCTCAGATCCGGCTGATACACACCGTCGTTACCACCCTGGTCAATGGCTCTGGAGTAGGTGTAGGATCCGTTGAGCGTCAAGCCGGCGGAAGCGCGATGGTCCACCTTGATCTGCAACGCCTTGTAGGAGTTGACTCCGTCGTCGCCGTTATAGCCAAAGCTATACCCCGAGCAGCAAGTCACGGTAGTCGTTACACCATTCTGATCGGTGTATGGAGTCGAAAAGGCATTGTTATAGGGCGAACGTTCGTTGTAGGTCAGGGTTCCGAAACCCACAACCGTCGCCTGGTTCGGGTTGTACGAGTTACCATCACCCTTGAATACATGGCTCCCGTGGTTGGCCACGTAGGCCACATCCACGCTAGTCTTGTTCGTAAGCTGACGCTGGACAGTAACGTTCCAGGCATCCACGGTCGGCGGTACGACTTTGTCTGGGCGAATGTGCGGCCCCACGTTGAGCGCCAAGCATGTGCCAGTCGATCCAGCCGCGCAAGGCCCAAAGAACGGAAGGATCCCGTCGGAAGGGACTACAGGGAACTGGTTCGGAGTCGGCCCCACCGTGAAATTAAACGCGGGAGTCTTATTGTCATTGGTAGGCCCGTTAATGTTCTGGTTGGCCAGCACCGGCAGGTTCTGCGTCACTGTGTGTCCAAACAGCGACCCAAAGACGCCGACGTCAAAGCTGCGCCCGTATCCCATGCGAACCACCGTCTTAGGGTTGATTTCATAGGCGATTCCAATTCGCGGGGCGAACAGTTTGTAGTTGTTTGCTGTGTTTCCGTTGCTGCTGATGTTTCCGTAACCGGCCACGCGAATCACGCCTTCCGGCAGCACCGCGAAGCCACCGGCGCCCTTGGCGTTGACAGACTCCGGCGTATAGAACTCCCAGCGCAGACCGTAGTTCACCGTAAGTTTCCGCGTTGCGCGCCAAGTGTCCTGGCCGTAGAAGAAGTACCGGTTTTGCGTCTCGATCGCGTTCAATTCTGTGCTCGAACCGACATATCGGTTGAAGGCTGTTACTTCCCCGAACAGGAAAGTAGCGATATCCAAGCCACCGGTGGCGCTTGGATTCCCATCCGAAGTTCCAAGGTGGTTGAAGTTGAGGATGCCGGTGCGGTTCGCGTCCGATGGAATGCGCAAGTTAGTCGCGTGCCGCAAATCGACACCGACCTTGAACTGATGGTTGCCCTTTATTTTTGTCCAGTTGTTCGCGAACTGAACACCCTGCTCCCTCTCGGTGAGCGGGCAGTTGCAGCGGCTGATGTTTAGGCCTTCTCCGATACCATTGCTGCCAGCATTGTTCACACCGATCGTCTGGTCGAAGACCAGAGCAGGCAGGCCGCCCGTCGTGGGGTCGGAAGTGTTTAAGCCGGGTAGTCCGAGGGCGGTTGCCGCGGCTACAGTCGGGTCATACTTTGTGGAATGCGGATTGTAGCGGAAGTATCCGAACCGGAAGTCGGTCAGCAGGCTGCTGCTCAGCGTGTAGTTGAAGCCCGTGGCCACGCTGTAGTTTTGAATCAATGACTGGCCCGCCAGTCCCAGGTATCCCAGTCCCGGTCCACCAATTTGGGTTCCAAAAATGGGTGAACCGGAGAGCTTGAAGTGCGAGTGAGTGTATCGGCCGAAAATCTGCAGTTTCTGGCTCGCGGTGTAGTCGACGCGTCCAGTGTACTGGTAGTCGTTGAAGCTGCCGCTGCCATTCGCCGTATAATTCTGGTTTGTGCCATTGTTGATACCGGTCGCATTGGGCGCTGGCAACAGAGACAGAATACCCTCGGCAACTCCGGTCGGATCAGCGGCCTGCAGGTCGGTAAAAGGAATATGGGTTGTGCACGGGTTGGACACAGAGCACGGCAGACTGTTATTGGAGCCGGCGTTGTATACGGTATAAGAGGTCCTGGTTCCCGGGGCCTCATATGGGTTGAACACAGCACCAGCGCCACCGCCCAACGACGCGTTCGTATATTCACTCAGGTCGCAGAAAGTATTGGTCGCGGACACCGGCGACAGACACGTATCGCGAACCGTTTGTGTGGGAACTGCGATCTGTAGAGACACGCCTGAGACACGCCGGGTCCCTTCGTAGTTGCCAAAGAAGAACAATTTGTTCTTGATGATGGGACCACCCACCGCGCCACCAAATTGCTTCCAGTTATTCGGAGAAGGCTTGCCGGAAAACGGATTTTTCGCCGGATCGACCGGATCCAAATCGTAGAAGTAGCCGCTTCCGTGGAATTCGTTGCTGCCCGACTTTGTCTGGGCAGTCATGATTCCCGCTAATGCCTTGCCAAATTCCGCGTCGTAGTTCTGTGTCGTAATCTTGGTTTCAGTCACAGCATCAAGACTGGGATTTACGATGATGATACCCAAGATCGGATCTTGGTTATCGGTACCATCGAGTTCGTATCCCGTACCACTGAAGTGCTGGCCATTCACAAAGATCTGCTTGCTGCCTTGAGGATTCTCGGTCGCGGCGTGGCCCCAGCCCAATATCTGGGTGCCCGGCGAAAGGAGTTCCAAACTCTGGAAGTTCCTGTTGAAGATTGGAAGTTCTGCCAATTGCTTTCCACTAAACTCAATTGAGACGTCGGCGCGGTCCGTTTTTAGCTGAGGCGCTTCGCTAGTAACCTCTACCGTCTCCGACGACCCGCCAACCTGGAACTGGCCGTCGACGCGCACGCCGGTGTCGGCTGAGACTAGTACATCCTTAAACTGCAGGTTCTTGAAGCCCTGTCCTTGCACTCTTACCGTATATGTATCCGGGATCAAGTGGGTGACAGAATAGTTGCCGCTTTCGTTCGTGGTGGCCTCGACGGAGGTGTTCTTGGTCTGGCTGGTGGCCGTGACCTTGGCATTTGCAACCGCAGCCCCGGAGGGATCGGTGACCGTGCCGAGAATGCTGCCATAGACTGCCTGGCCGAATGCTACCGGCACGCAAAGACCGCAGAGAAGCACAAGTGTCACGACAGCCGCAAGAGCTGACCTCTTCATAACTTCCTCCTGGAACTTGAACGCCTTAAACGCCCCGCAGACAGACACACGGTTGTTATGTGGTCTGCATTCTTAATACAAAAGGACTATTGGATTAAGTTTCTTTACGTTTTATGACGTTACGGGTGTAAACTGCTTAACTTGCAGTAGGATACAGAAGCAAGTTACCTCTCTGTCACATGGCACTGGCGCACAGTTTCCGGGCTGGACGCGAGCAATGCTTCCAGCAAACAGATCGGCTTATTAAAAGCCATAGCTTGAGCGGCTCGGAGTCGTTGTGCAGGCTACTGCGTTATCTGGCGGAACATTCCCTCGATCATCCCGGCGTAGCGCTTAAGGAATACCAGATTGCTACAGAGGTATTGGGGCGGTCAGGAGGATTTGATCCGCAGAACGACTCAACCGTTCGAGTGCAGGCGGGACGGCTGCGCTTAAAACTGGCCGAGTATTATGCCCACGAAGGCCATGACGATTCCATCTTGGTGGAATTACCCAAGGGCTCTTACTCGCTTACTTTTCATGTGCGCACTCCGGGCCGGCAATTGCCGGCTGGCTTGACACTAGAGAAAGAAAGCGGAGAGGGCGGAGAGGGAAGAGGTTCTAATCGCGGCTGGGCGGTTATGGTGGGAGTTCTTGCGGTGCTGCTAGTCGCGTCGTTGGTCACGAGTGCGGTGCTGTGGTCGGGTCGATCGCGAAGCCAAGAAACAGTGAAGGAGCCGGTGGCGGCTGTTTACCAGATTTTCTGGAGCCGCTTTGTGAGCTCTCCGCAGCCGCCGTGGGTGATTTTCAGCAATGCGAACTTTGTGGGACGTCCGCAGACGAACATGCGGTACTTCAATGCGTCCACCGATTCGCGGGAGGCGATCCTCGCACATTACACCGGGGTGGGCGAAGTCCTGGCGATTCACGAGTTGGACCGGGTTTTCGGGGTGCTCGGCCGCCAACTTCGAGTGAAGCGTGGGGCGCTGTTTTCGCTGGATGATGTCAGGAATAACGATCTGATCTTTGTTGGGTCGCCGGCGGAGAATTTGACTCTGCTGGACATTCCGGGAACACAGGAATTTGTTTTTCAGAAAGTGAATTCCGGGCCGCGCAAGGGAGATGTGCAAGTGATTAATGTGCATCCAGCGGCCGGGGAGGCGCAGGCTTTCCTGGCGATCCCTTCCAGTCAGTCGGTGAATGAGGATTACGCAATCGTCGGCCTGAAGCCCGGATTGGACCCAGCGCATTCGATGTTGATTCTGGCGGGGACTACCACCATGGGCACGCAGGCGGCGGCAGAGTACGTTTGCCGCGAAGATTCTCTGACGGAACTGCTGCACCGCCTGGGAGTTCCGAAGGGCGGCGAGATTAGGCCGTTTGAGGCGCTGTTGCACGTGAAGGTGACGCATGGGGTTCCCGTGCTCATTGATCTTGTAGCCCTACGCAAGTGAAGAAGCTGGGATTCTTGCGAGAGAGCATGCGACCGCTTGGATCATGCGAGTAGTCTGTGGTCAGAGTTTGCGGGCGGAACCGGGTTGAGGATAAGACTCAGCGGCTTTTCGATACTCACACTCGGCATCATCAGCCGGCATCAAGGTTCGCAATCGCTATGATTCATTCTGTCTATTCCAAAAGCGGGGTAAAGCTGCTGGCGCTGCTTTTCGCGCTGGTTGCACAGGATGGCGGCAATCTTCCGTTCGGAGCATGGCGGCGCGTTTCGGATTCGCCCATCATCTCGCCGCGAGGAGACGGGGGGGAGTCGGCGGGGACTTTTAATCCCGCGGTGATTCTGCGGGACGGAAAAATCATCATGCTTTACCGTGCCCAGGACAGGAGCGGCACGTCGCGTCTTGGCTACGCCGAAAGCGCTGATGGCGTCCACTTCAGCCGGCGGAGCGAGCCTGTGCTTTCTCCTGAAAAGGACTACGAAAAAGATGGAGGCGTGGAAGATCCGCGGCTGGTGCAATTTGGTGACACTTATTATTTGACCTACACCGGCTACAATAAGAAGGATGCGCAATTGTGTCTCGCGACCTCGAAGGATCTCATCCACTGGGAGCGGAAAGGCGTGATCCTGCCTGCCTACAAGGGGAATTGGAATGTTCGCTGGACCAAGTCTGGGGCGATTGTTCCGGAGAAAGTCGCGGGAAAATATTGGATGTACTTTCTCGGGACCGGTGCGGACAATACGGACCAGATGGGGCTGGCCTCTTCGACGGATCTCTTGCATTGGACCGAAGCCACAAGCGTGCCAGTATTACCGGTGAGAGCGGGGAAGTTTGATTCTCGCGTGGCCGAGCCAGGACCTGCGCCGATTGTGACCTTGAAGGGAATTGTGCTGATTTACAACGGCGCGGACGACAAGCTCGTGTATCGTACGGGCGTCGCGGTGTTCGACCGGAATGATCCGAGGAAGCTCATCTCGCGAACCGATGTTCCCATCTTCGGTCCTGAGAAGGAATGGGAGAAAGTTGGCCAAGTCCCGAATGTGGTGTTCGTGGAAGGCATGCTGAGACAGGCAGAACGATATTTGTTTTACTACGGAGGGGCGGATACTTACATCGGCGTTGCGGAGGCGCGGGCCATTCCGTGAGAAGACGCAGAATTCGCCCCGCCCAGCATTGATTGACCCGCTCGGGGAACCGACCTAACATTCGAAGGTCAGCCAAAATCCTCCTACTTTCAAATCATGTCGTTAAACCCTTCCTGCCGCTACGCCATCCATTGTGCGATCTGCCTGATTACCCTAAGTGCTCTTTGTCAGGCAGAACAGGCGAAGACCCCGCGCCCCGAGCCTGTGAAGCCGATCGCCAACTTCACCGACGTCGCCGAAAAGGCCGGGCTCACCATGCTGGATATCTTCGGCGGCATCGAGACCAAGAAATACATCATCGAGACCACCGGTACAGGTGTGGCGATTTTCGATTACGACAATGACGGCTGGCCTGACATTTTCCTGGTCAATGGCACCAGGCTTGAGGGATTGCCATCCGGCGCCGCGCCGAGCAATCACCTCTATCGCAACAATCATGACGGGACGTTCACTGATGTCACGGTGGAAACCGGTCTCACAGCCACGGGCTGGGGGCAAGGGGTTTGCGTAGGGGATTACGACAATGACGGCTGGGAAGACTTATACGTTACTTACTACGGAAAGAACCGGCTGTACCACAATCAGGGTGGAGTTTTCACCGAGGTGGCGGAGAAAGCGGGGGTTGCAGGCTCGGGAAAAGCGTGGGGCTCGGGGTGCGCGTTTGTCGATTACGACCGCGACGGAAAGCTGGATTTGATTGTAACCAACTACGTGGACTTCGATTTATCCACCGCTCCCGCGCCCGGGCAGCGGGCCACTTGCTTGTGGAAGGGAGTTCCCGTGATGTGTGGGCCGCGCGGGCTGCCGGGCGCGAAGAATATCCTCTACCACAATAAGGGCGACGGCACGTTCGAAGACGTAACCACGAAGGCGCACATCGACCGCACTGATGGACATTATTCACTTAGCGTTTCGACGCTCGATTTCGATGAAGACGGCTGGCCCGATATTTATGTTGCCTGCGACAGCACCGCCAGCATTCTCTACCGCAACAACCATGATGGAACATTCACGGACGTAGCGGTGACGGCCGGCGCCGCCTACAACGAAGACGGACGCGAGCAGGCCGGCATGGGAACAACGGTTGCAGATTTCAACGGGGACGGTCATCTCGACATCTTCAAGACCAACTTCTCCGACGATACTTCCACCCTCTATCGCAACAATGGGGATGGAACATTTACCGATGCGACCTCGTCGGCGGGGCTCGGTTTGTACACGCAATATCTGGGCTGGGGAACGATGTTTTTCGACTTCGACAACGACGGCTGGCCCGACCTGATCCTAGCGAACGGGCACGTGTATCCGGAAGTTGACAGCCAGCACCTGGGCAGCAGTTTCAAAGAGCCTCGCATTCTTTACCACAACAATGGCGATGGGACGTTCAGCGACATTTCTGCCTCGGCAGGCTCGGGCATCACGACTCCGGCCTCCTCGCGCGGTATGGCGGTGGGAGATTTGTGGAACGACGGCAGGATGTCGGCGGTAGTGAGCAATATGAACGCTCCGGCGAGTCTGCTGGTCAACCAGGTTCGGACGCCGAATCACTGGATCGCTATTCACCCGGTCGGAACCAAATCGAATCGAGACGGAATCGGGGCGCGAGTTACGGTTAAAGCTGGGTCGCGCTTACTAGTGGATGAGGTACGCAGCGGCTCCAGCTACATTTCCAATAGCGATATGAGAGTGCATTTCGGGTTGGGAACGGTTGGGAAGGTGGACTGGATTGAGATTCGCTGGCCGAGCGGATTGAGCGAACGGTTTACCGACTTGGGGGTGGATGCGATCCATACCGTGAAGGAAGGATCGGGCAAAGCGGTCGAGGTGGATGCGAAGAAGAGGTAATGGAGAGCGATCCTCAGACCGCATTTGAGATCTCCCTCTAAAAACGCACCAACCGTAGGGCAGCGGACCACATCCAAGCACCGTGGCCGAACCGTCCAAACCCGAACCGACGCTGCCCGTAACGTCGTCCATGCCCATGCATATTCCTGAGGAGCAGGGCTCGCTGTTTCGGGAAGTGCTACTCATCCTGGAGGAAAAACACTTTCCCTACGCAGTTTCGGGGGCGTTCGCCCTGCGACAACATACTGGAATCTGCCGCTTCACCAAAGACCTCGATTTGTTCATGACCGCCGTTACCAGTCGCAAGGTATTGCCGTTCCTGGAAAAGTGCGGCTTCGAGTGCGAGGTAAAGGATCCAGTCTGGCTGGCTAAGGTGCACAAGGGCGAATTTTTCGTCGACCTGATCACGGGCATGAGCAACGCTGTGGTCGTCGTCGAGGATTCCTGGATTGAGCGAGCCGGTCCGGCCGTGGTTCATGGCGTCGAGACACGGGTGCTGGCTCCGGAAGAGTTGGTCGCTTCGAAAATTTTCGTGGCGAAACGAGAACGCTTCGACGGCGCCGATATCGCTCATATCATCTACGGAACTTACCCTAAGTTTGATTGGGACCGTGAACTGCAATTGGTGGGGGAGCACTGGGAAATGCTTTTGTGGTCATTGCTCCTGTTCCGGTATGTTTACCCTGCGCAGACGCACTATGTGCCTGCCCGGATTTGGAGCGGGCTGCTGGAAAGGCTTCAAAGCGAGATTGCGAGGCCGAATCCGAAAGCCAAGTTCCGGGGCAGCCTGGTGGATGAGAACATGTTTGCCATCGATATCAATGAGTGGGGCCTGGCGAACCTGCTCGAAGAAACCAGAAAGATCCGGATGGAAGAGCTGGAGCGGCCCGCGCCCGTGAGTTTTTCGGAATTACCGCAGAATTCGCCCCGGCACCGCCAATCCGCATGAGAATAGCCGCAACCGCCGACTTGCATTTTAGCCCTCAGAGTTACGCAAAGCTCAAAGACCAGTTTGAGCGGGTGCGAGATGACGCTGACGTGCTGGTTCTGGCGGGGGACCTGACCAATTACGGACGGCCCGATGAGATGGAGCCGCTGCTCAACGTTCTGCTACGGCTGAGGATCCCGACGATCGCCGTATTGGGCAACCACGATTGCGAGAGCAGCAGAGAGGAAGAACTTTGCCGGATGATGGTGGCGGCCGGCATTAAAGTGTTGGACGGCACCGCCTATGAGCGGGATGGCGTTGGGTTTGCCGGGACCAAAGGTTTTGTGGGCGGCTTTGGGCGCGAAATGCTTACGGCATTTGGAGAGCGCGAGATCAAGCAGTTTGTTCAGGCCTCCATCGATGAGGCTCTCAAGCTGGAACGCGCCCTGGCGCAACTACGCACCAATAAGAGGGTCGTGGTGCTGCACTATTCGCCAGTCGTCGACACGGTGGAAGGCGAAGCGCGCGAAATCTATCCGTTCATGGGCACGTCGCGGCTGGGCGAAGTGGTGGACCGGCACGGGGCCAATCTGGTGGTGCATGGCCACGCTCATCATGGAAGGATGGATGGACACACTCCGGCGGGCATTGCGGTTCATAATGTCGCGATCTCGCGATTGCAAGAGCAGGAGCCGTCGGCGGTATATCGAGTTTTCGAGATGTGAAGGTTCTCGGACTACGCTGGAAATTAAGAGGCTTCCAGATAGGAAGCCCACATCTCGCAAACGAAACGAGATGTGGTGCACTCACTTTTGGACTTATTCCATCGTTACTGTTGTGCGGCCGGCTGATTTACGCGCAGAAGCATCATCGTGCCGCTTTCCAATTTGACGTTATTCTTTTCTGACGTGACAACGGAACCTTGCGTGGCACTCGTTGCATTTGAAAGGGTCGTGTCCGGGATTCCCAATACTCCTTGCGTATTGCCGGTGATGGGCTCGTGCGCGCCGTTTCCAGTCTTGCCCTCGGTTGGTCCGGCGCTGGGGGATGCCGTAGGAGGAGCCTGCGAACCGCCCATGTTTCCAACGCGTCCGTTGGAGTTCTGCGAAATGCCGCTGGCGCTGCCGGCGGATTGCTGTTGACCCGGGCTTTCCCCGCCACTGCTGTTGTTGGCGCTGAGGTACGAGGGGGCGATGATGGCTTGAATCGACATCGGCAAATTCACGTCGCCCCCAACCTTCATTACTGCACGGTCAAAGGCAATTCCGACTTGCGATTCTTTCTGCTCTTTACTACGTGTCTGAGCTTCGGTGACGCGGCCGATGACTTTGGTATCTTTCGGAACAATGATCTCGCCGTTTCCGGCCTTCATGTCTTGCGTGACCTTGGCCTCGACCTGATCGCCAGTCTTCACTTTTTTCGCATCGATGCTTTTCGTGAGTTGGACAGGGATCACGCTGCCGGGCGCGAGGCGGGGAGTTGCAGTGGACGGTGCGGGGCTGGTTGCAGCGGGCTGAGCCGGCAGCGGAGCCTGCTGCGTTTGGGGAGCGGCGCTGGTATTGGGCGCTGGAGTTGCCTCCTGTGCGACTGAGAGGCGACAAAGCGCCAGAGCTGCGAACATTGCGGCTAAGAGTGGTTTCATCAAATATCTCCTTCTTCGCTATCCGTTCAACGGATCGAGGGGCGCACGGACGATTCGAGTAGCTTCCTTAGATGTATTTTTCAGCCCAGGGGTAGACGCAAAACTGACATGCAATGCTGCAATGGGGATGCTGCGCAACTCGTTGATTTTATTGAACGCTAGCGTACGTTGACTGATCCGCCAGGGAGAACGGGCAAGAAATGGACGGTGAGGGCGGCCAGCAGGTATGCTCATCCCTCAATTTTCCAATTACTACTCGGGAAGCGCTGCGGCGGCCAT
>JAUTWY010000107.1 GCA_030838305.1 Acidobacteriaceae bacterium | reverse complement strand
AACAGCCATGAAGTTGGTTGTCAACACTCTGTTAGGCCTTGGCATGCAGGCGATCGCTGAGGCTGTCGTTCTTGGGGAAAAAACTGGCCTTGATCGCAAACGGCTGCTCGAAGTCTTATCGAAGACGGCTGTTGTCGCTCCCGCCCATGTAGGTAAGTTGGCGAGGATCGCGATCAACGATTACAGTCCGCAGTTTCCACTGAGTCTGATGAACAAGGATTTTCAGTTGATTCTCAACGCGGCGGCAAAAGAGCAAGTTCGCATGCCTGCGACAGAAACTGCCTTTTATGTAAACTCTGAAGAATTGGATGGTGGGAACGAGGAGGATTTCTCCGCGGTCTTGCGGCGAATGGAAGAGGTTGCAGGTGTTTCAAACCCTCTCGCCTCGAACGCCATTTGATGTTATCGGTTACCCGAGTGCAGACAGTCTCGTGTCTTAATGTGTTGGCGCACAGCTTACCAACGGCGCCCAACCCAGTGCGACCAAGGCGGGAAACCTTCATTGCAACTCGGGCTGTCACCAGCCCAAGCATACTTGGTTCCGAATCTGAGGCGAATGGGGTCCGGAGGCGGCCCCTTGTAAGACCGCCTCCACCCATAGCGTGCGGATTAGAAGACGAACTTTGCTTGCAGTTCGATTACCCGCGGTGACGCGTCCGCACCCAGACCGGAGCCATAAATCGTCGTCGGCTGACTGACCGTCTGGGTGATTTGTCCGAACCCGCCGCTGTCCACGTTGGTGTTCGGGAATGCAAAGTTCGGATGATTGAAGAGATTAAAGAACCTTGCGCCTACGGAGAACTGAGCGCTCTCCCACTTCGGTATCCCAAAAGCCTTCTCCACGTCGAAGTCGGTGTCGAAGTAACCTGGGCCACGAAACTGATTCCGCCGCTGTGTGGCGAAATTATTGGTTGGGTCAGTGAAATTGGCGGCGTTGTAGCACGGATTGGGCAACCCATTCACCAACTGTGCCGCGGAACCACCGCAGTTAATATTAGGAGAACCCGCGACGTTTGCGAGCACTGCTGTGGTAGTGGCGGGACTTGAACTGCCGAACAAGCTCCCTTGCAGATTAGCTGTCTCGTTGCTGCTCCAGATCGAGTACGGGAAGCCCGTGTGCTTGAAGATGGTACCGGAGAACGTCCACCCCTTCACGAGCGCGTCCGGACCGCGGGATGTTAGATGACGGAATGCGTTACTCCAAACGTAGTTCATGACAAACGACTGCCGGACGTCGTAGTCAGCACTGCCGTAGTTAAGCTGCCGGATATTGAATGGATTTAAGGGCGTGACCACATCAACGTTGCCGTTGGCGTTCAAGCCGAAGGGGTTCAAGGAGCTATTAGAGATTTCATCCAGAGCATGACTGTAGGTGTAGGATGCCTGGAACTGAAAGCCTCCAGTAAAATTGTGCGCGGCCGTCAGGGTGACACCATTGTAGTTTGAGTTCCCAACGTTCTGTGTCTGGGCAACCACTCCGAATCGCGCGTCTGGCTGGTTAATTGGGAGACCTCCGAAGGGAGCGCCCGTGGGACTAAAAGCGTTTAAGGCTGGATTTGTGATTTCTTCGTGTTCACCATGGTTGCCCACATACTTTGCGCTCACCGTGGTGTGCCAGCCCAGAGCCTGTTGGATTTCCACATCCCACTCGTCATAACGCGGAATCTGTACTTTGCCGGGGTTAAAGAAGTTGAAGGCGGGAACCGTACCGCCGTTGGCAAAATTCGCGCGGAAGGCAGCATTGGCCGCCGTCGCTTGCCCATTCAGGTTTCCTGGCGCCGCGGGTGAGAGCGCGCCATTAAAGAGTACGAACGACGGATCATTCGGAGCATTGGTCAGAATGTCGTCAATCGCACCCGTGGGAATGGCGTCGCTGAAGATACCGAACCCGCCGCGGACGACCGTGTTCCTGGCGCCGAACGGCGACCATGCGAAGCCGACTTTCGGCTCATACACGATGGACGTTACCGAAGGAAATGCGGTATGCAAACCCGTGCTCAAAGCCTGATTCACGGGAGCCGTGGGGTCCAGGTTCTGAAACTGCGCTGAGAGGCTTTGAAAGCAATTGGCCTGGCAGACCGGATTCGACAAGTGGTCAAACCGCATACTCAGCGTAAGCTTCAGGTTGGGAGTAACCTTGACTTCGTCTGACGCATACCATCCGAGTTGATAGAGCGCTATCGGTACATTTGTATTCAGCGGAAAGTTCTGAGCCACTAGGTTCCCCACGCTCGTGTTGGAAGGCGCCACACCTCCGAACGCGAAGTCGTTCAGGGAGACTTCCTCGGCAAAAGGAATCACTCCGGTGAAATTATGGTCGCTCACATCGTCGCGGCGGAAGTTGATGCCAAACCGAAATCCGTGCCTTCCGCGACTCCAACTGAAGTCGTCCACGATTCCGTACTGGGTCACTGACCGCCCCTGCGGAAAAGCGGTTCCATCATTATTCAGGGGGAACAGTGAACCGTCCCCTAGGAAGACGGTCTGAGGAAGAGTCTGAAATTCTGCGGCCTGGTTCACCATCGTAAAGAGCGCGCTATACCACTGCAGTGAGGCGATGAAGTTGTTTACCTTGTTGCTGCCGAATGTATGGGTCTCGCTCAACTGGCTCTGCCATTCCGGCTGAGTGCTGTGAGCATTGAAGGCGGGGGTTAGAGGATCGGTGTAAGTAGCCTGGATACCGCTTTCGTGTTGCACTCGAACGAACAGTTTGTCATTGTTGCCGATGTTCTGGTCATAACGGCCGACAATCAAGTAGTCATTGGTGGCCTGAGAAGTGCCGCCTTGCAGCACGTTGGCACAGGGATTGGCTGCTCCGAATGCAATCCCCGCCAGGCTGGTGACGTTCGAACAACCTCCGCCCGAGAGCGTGTTCTGAGCACCTGCCGCGCCGGGAGTTGCGTTCCAGATGCCGAAAAGTTGGTTGTAAAAGGGCACCGAAGCTGGGCTGACATTGTTTAAATTGGCGATTACTGCATTTTCGAACTGCTGAGTCGGCAGGTTGACCGAAAATAACGACGGAATCACCAGGCGAATGCCTTCATAGTCGACAAAGAAGAAAGATTTATTTTTCCGGATTGGCCCGCCAAACGACGTTGCATACTGATTGGCATTTACGAACGGGCGCGGATCTACCTGGCTTCCAGCAACGGCGTTTGCCTGATTCCGGAAATAGTTATTGGAATTCAGAGCTCGCCCGTTCCACCAGTATTCGGCATTTCCGTGAAAGGAATTCGTGCCGGACTTCGAGATATAGTTGATATTCGCTCCCGCCAGACCGCCAAACTGTCCACTGTAGCCGTTGGTCACGACGCTGGTTTCCTGAACATCGTTCAGGCCGAGGGTTAGGTTGGTCGCTCCACTGTTATTGATATTAAAGTAGGGATCATTGTCATTAGCGCCATCGTAGGTGAAGACGTTGGAGTTGGACGGCAAGCCAAAGAATTCATAATTACCGCCGCCAAACACGGAACCCCCGGTGGTATTCATCACCACACCCGGCGCAGTCAGCGCGACGGCGCTCAGATCATTCCCAGGATTTGGCAAGACAGAAATTTGCTGGGCATTAAAGTTAGTTTCAAGATTGGCGTCCTGAGTCTGAACGCCCGTCAGTTCGTCTGTTACCTCAATTGTTTCATGTTGCGATGAGATGGAAAGTTGCAAGTTTGCGGTAACGTTGGATCCGAGCGCGACCGTCACTTTCCTGGCGATCTCTTGAAATCCAGCGGCATTTGCCGAGATTGAATAGTTTCCCGGTTGCAGAAAAGGAAAATTGTATGAGCCCTGCGAATTGGTCGTGGTTGTGGTGGAGCTTCCACTGTCAAGATTTGTCAACTTAACTGTCACGCCGGACAGCGCTGCACCTGCGGGGTCTGTAACGACACCAACAATCTCGCCGGTGGTTGAGGTTTGCGCCCAAAGGACCGAGACCGCCATTGCCATAAAGATGAAAACCAACAACGTCAGCACCCATGAAGAAATGGACGACCATCTCTGCTGATGGCGGGTATGAATCCGAACTGTTACTGCTCGAGCGAACATTGCATATTCTCCAAATTGAAATTAGCGAATGTGGGACAACCAGTCCCTTAGAGCACTTGGAAATCCAACCAGGGGCACGACGAACCGGGCTACGCGGGAGATGAGTCCGAAGTAAGCGAGGTTAAAAATCAAGCGCTACGGAGTTTGGAAGAAAAGCATTCAAGAATATGAATCACGGGATAGCTTCGGTAGGAGTTGGAGAGAATGCAAAGCCACAACCAGAAGGCTCACGGAGCAGTGCGCCCCGCAGCGAGAGTACGAACATGGGTTCGAGTTTAAGATATGTTTTTCAGGAGTCTTCGCAACGAGAATCGGGTGTGTCTGCGAAGAGGGAGAGAAACGCCGGTATTCAGTGTCACGAACATATTTCCAGTTGGAGGCAAATAAAATTCCTTGACCCGATCAAGATTTACCATCGCACTTCGATGCACGCGCAGGAACCTTTTCGGGTCAAGCTTCGCTTGCAATTCCTTCATCGTCTGCCGCAGAAAATGACAAGCGGTCCCCACGTGAAGGCGTACGTAATCGCCGGAAGATTGTATCCAATCGATGTCTTCCGCTCGGACCAGGAACATTCTATGATCTGATTCGACGACCAGCCTCTCCAGCCAGCTGATTCGGGCGGGGTCTGCTTGCTTCCCATCCACAATCTGACCTGATTCGCCTCCCGCTCGCTCGCGAGCGATTGCTGACTTGGCGAGATCCATGGAGGCTTCAAAGCGCTCCGCGTCAAATGGCTTTACAAGAAAGTCGATTGCCGTAGAAGCGAAAGGCGAAACCGCCGAGGCATCGTATGCAGTAACGATGGTTGCCGGCGCGGGCTCGATCCCCAGGGCCGCCCAACTCGACGTGCGTCTGATGGCCCGTGCATGTACGTCCACGATTACTAGATCTGGTGCGCTCTCTTGAATTGAGGACACCAGTCTGGAGTCGTCGACACAAGTCACGGTGATGCCGGATTCACGCTCTAGCAGTGCGCACGCAAACCTGCGACTCACAGCGTCCGGTTCTGATATCAACACTCGGATTGGCAGCGGAGGAGCGAATGCTCCCATCCCGGTCTCAGGTATGTCGAAAAATCCTCTCACAAGATGCTCTCCATCTCATTGTTCGGATTTCTTCGCCCCGAGAAATCACGGTCAGTCGGCAATTGTCTGCTGGCACTGCGGTTCGATCCTCGATCGAGAATGCGAGGATGGTCTACAGGTCTTCAGCCAATCCATCAGAGACATCGACGTTATCCTTTGATGATGCAGAGCCGTGAATTCAGGTTGCAAGTGGAGCCTTGAAGTCGCGGCTTGCGGCTGCTTTGGACCCAATACCAGGAGCCCGAGCACAAGAATGAACGGGACTTCTGTGCCCAAACCCACGATTCACTCCTTAGTTGCACTGTGGTCGTTGGTGGTGGTCGTTATGCTGACCAGCTTTTCCTCCTCGGCTTTCATGGCTGACTTGAAGCCGCGAATGCCTTCTCCGATTCCCTTACCTAGCTCCGGAAGTTTTTTGGGTCCGAACACGAGCAGTGCAATTCCAAAAATCATCAGTAGATGCGTCGGTTGAAACAGTCCTTCCAACATGCAGCCTCCTTAAATATCGAATAAGACAAGCTCACAGTCGTGTCATTGAAAATGCAGGCGCCGCACCGGCAATCTGATGCAGCGCCTGCCTACAGCAAGGGGAGAGCTTCCAACAGTTAAAAGCCGCGCCGGACTGAATCGGCGTCGACAGCCAGCCGGTGCACCAGGTTAAAGAAAGCCGGCGATTGCCCAAGGAACAAG
>JAUTWY010000092.1 GCA_030838305.1 Acidobacteriaceae bacterium | reverse complement strand
CCGCGTCGTCGATACTGACACCGGCATGGTCCAGCAGTTGTCCGGTCGCGCGATCCAATTCGACCCGCGACTTTTCGTAAGCGACCATGGCATTCACCAGGGTGGATTCCGCCGTCGCCAACTGGCTTTGGAATTGCAGCACCAGTGTGTTGGTCGAAGTGCCGAACTGAAATTTCTTTTGCTCCGCCTCGAGCGACTGGTGCCCCAACTCCACCGCCGCTTTCGCCGAATCCACGCTCGCGCGATTCTGCTGCACCGCGTATTGCGCGTTGCGGATTTCGACCCCCACCTGATTTTCGATCTGCTGCAGCCGCATCTGGGCCTGCCGGTATTCAAGTTCGGAGCGGATCTGCACCGCCTGTGCCGCGCGGTTACGCAGCGGAATGTTGAGCTGGAGTCCAATGCCCTTATCGGGAGCTGTGGAGTTGACGAGCTGGTTCAGAGCCCCGCCGTAACTGACGGTGGGCACGATTGGACTCTGGCCAAAGGCCGGATTCGGATTGTTGGTCGCGCAAAACGCCTGGTCGGGGGTCACGCACTCGGCAGCCGGATTCTGTGCGCCTCCCAAACCCGAACCGCCATAATAAGCGAAGAGATCCAGGGTCGGTAGGAGCGCACTGCGCACCGCCTTGTTGCTCAAGTCGCGGCTATGCAGGTCGATGCGAGATTCCACCAGTTCGGCGCGATGTCGCAGGGCTTCGTTAATTAAGTCTTCAATGGGAGTGACTGGTTCCTCCGCCGGAACATCCATGGTCGAGACCGGGATGACCTCAGCGGTGGCCAAGACTGGATCTTTCAGAGACCGCGTGAGTGCATTCTTCATCAGCAACTGCTGTAATTCCAGATCGGTGTTTGCTTTCGTCACCAACTGCTGGTCTTGCGCCACGGTGCTCTGGGCGCGGATCACTTCAATCGGCGCCAGGCTTCCGATCTCGACCTGCTTCTTGGTATCCGAAAGTGTCTTCTGGGCAAAAGCCAGCGACTCGTTCTGCACGCGGACGTTTTCGTAAGCGAATACAAGATCCCAGTAAATGTTTTCAATCTGATCCAGCGAATCGATGATTTGCAGGCGGAAGGCCACGTCGGAGAGTTCGCGGTTGTTTTTCGCTATCCGGATGAAGCGAGTGTTGGCCGCAAGACCGAATCCCTGCAGCAGATGCTGCGTCACCGTGGCCTTGAAATTTGAATTCAATTGAGGACTGAAAGTGGAAAAACTGCTGTTGGTCGTGCTCCGCGTGTTATTGAAGCCCACCGACAGATTCGTTCCCCACTGAAAACCTTGTGTATAAGCAAAATTCACCGTCCCAGTGTTTTGCGCCAGGATCGGAACACCACTGAAAGGGCTGCTGGATTTCTGGTTGAAGTGATCTTCCTGCAGCGTACCCGTAACCACCGGATCGAAGCTGGTGATGTTTGGTCCAAAACCCAAAGTCGAGCTGACCAGCCCATTGGTGCCAGCTCCAATACCGCCGGCACCGAGCGTGGTTCCGCCCGTCGCAGCGCCAGACTGCGCGCCGATGCCGCCGATGCCCGCACCGGGTGTGTTGAGCACCACGCCCAAAGGAGTCCCGAGAATGGGGGAGCCCGCCTTGGCACGCAGGATATCGGTGTCAGCGATGTTCAAGTTGAACCGCGCAATAGCGATATCAAGGTTGTTCTCCAACGCCAGTGCAATAGCGTCGTTCAGAGAGAGATAGAGCTTGCCCTCGTGCATCAGCGAGTCAATACGAGCCGTATTGGCCAGGTTCGGCTCAGCCAAATGCCGCGCCCTATATGGTCCAATCGGGTTGGGAAAATGCGACGCCGGCTTCGAATAATTTAGGACTGGGAGTTGCCGCGTCTCCGTCGTGTTTTGCGGGACGGGTCCAGCGGGCGGTTCCTGCGCCCAAATTACGCCTGCGCAGGTTGCAAATATAACGCCGGCGATGGGCAACCGGAATCTCAAGGCTAAGCGTGCGAATGGCATCTACTCGTCTCCGTTCGTTAAGAGCTTGTAAAAATGGCCGTGCAACAAAAGACGTGGTTGCAACGGTAAGGTAATCCAATTTACCAAAGAGAAACTTTTACTCAGGCATTGATACGCATCTAGATGCACCGAGGTTCCTGAAAAGCGCAGAATCAGCGAAAGATTTAGTACAACAGGGCCGTCTTCGATTTCGAAGACTCCTATCCAGCCCCGGGGAAATCCGAACAATTATTGTGGCTGAGACAGTCTAAATGAGGAGGTCGGTAGCGTGCGCAATGGGGAAGTCGGCTGGAAGTGGGCTTTTTGCCATTGTCTCTTGGTATGACTATAATGACTATCATGATCTTCAGGGAGGATTTGAAGAGGGATCGAGAAGTATGGAGCGTCGCCGAAGCCAAGGCAAAATTTAGCGAAGTGATTGAGCGCGCAATGTCCCTCGGGCCCCAGACCATCACTCGAAAGGGTCGCACCGCTGCCGTCGTGGTTGGGGCAGAGGAGTGGCAACGGAAGACAAAGCGCGTCGGAAACCTGGCAGAATTTTTTGCCGCATCCCCCTTGCGGGGCTCGAACCTAAAGATCCGCCGAGTTAAAAGCCGGCCTCGAAAAATTGAGTTATGACCTTTCTCCTCGACACCAACGCCGTCTCAGAGTGGGTGAAGCCACGTCCGAATCCCGGTCTTGTGAATTGGATGGAGTCAGCCGACGAGGACCGGGTTTTCGTCAGCGTTATCTCACTTGCTGAACTGCGCTACGGCGTGGAACGCATGCCGGCGGGAAGCCGTCGAAGCCGCCTTGAGCAGTGGCTGCAGCATGAATTGCCCCTGCGATTCGAGAGCCGAATCTTGCCTGTCGATACTCACGTTGCCGAGCTTTGGGGCCGAACCATCTCCCGCAGCGAGGCTGTGGGACGCCCCATCGGCGTTATGGATGCCTACCTCGCGGCAACCGCGGAAACTTATCATCTAACTTTGGTGACCCGGAATGTTTCGGACTTCCCGCTACTGAAAGCGGTTCTCAATCC
>JAUTWY010000057.1 GCA_030838305.1 Acidobacteriaceae bacterium | reverse complement strand
CCAAGATCTGTCCGTCAGGGGAAAACCGGCGCACTTTCAGCGGCGCGCGTATCGGCGAAACCAGCGGTGCGAGGGTGTTGGGAATTAGCGGTTTTTTGTCTCTTACGTGTCTCATTTCCACCGGTGCCCCCTGGTTACAGACACTGCACCAATGGCGCTCCGCGCTGTTAAGCCGCGTCCTTGTGCCGCAACCATCACAGACAAAAAATTCCTTCTTCATGAGGGATTATTGACCGCCACCGCAACCAAGAGTTTATGTGCGTAAGATAGATTCATCGTGTTAGCCGGCGCCGCATGAATTGCGTCCAGATCAATCGTACGGACTGCAATATACCACGGTCCAGCGATATCCCTAACCTAATCGAAGCCACAACAGATCGCGCTCGGCCTGGGCGGCGCGCGGCTCGTTAGAAGCGAGCGACCAGTCGCTGGATCGCGGCATCCAACGCTGTCGCGTCGATCGGCTTAATCAAGTGTTCGAGAAAACCGGCTTCCTTGCTGTGCGCCAGATCGGCGTCCGAACCGAAGCCGCTCATCGCAATGCCGCGCAGTCCATATTTGGCGTTCAGCTCTGTGAGCAACTCGCAACCCGTGGCATCCGGCAGTGCAATGTCACTGACGAGCAGATCGAACGTCATTCCGCTGGAGAGCGCGCGCGCCTCCTGGGCGTTCCGGGCTACCTCGACATCGTACCCTCGCCGACTTAGCAACCGTGCGAGAACTTCGCGAGTGTCGTCATGATCCTCTACAAGAAGCAACCGCAGGTCTTCGCGCCGCGCCGGAGTTGCGGCGGCGGCGGTTACTCCGTTCACATTCGCGTGCGGCTCGGCGACGGTTGGCAGTTCAACGCGAAAAGTCGCGCCTTTGCCCAGCCCGGCGCTGGCGGCGGTGAGTGTGCCCCCGTGCGCTTCTGTAATCGCCTTGCAAATGGCCAGTCCGAGCCCGAGGCCCGCGCCGCGTTGCTTAACCGAGAGCTGAACTTGAAAGAAAGGATCGAAGATGTGCCCCAGCGGCCACGAGTCGATCCCGACGCCCGCGTCGCGAAATTCGACTGTTAGATGGTAGGCCTCGTCGCAGCGCGTTTCGATGGCGATCCGCTCGCCCCACGGTGTGAATTTGACAGCGTTCTTGATCAGGTTCCAGAAAACTTGCTGGAGCCGGCTGGAGTCCCCGTTCACGAGATGGCGCGGGGCATTAAGATTGATCGCGAGCTGGAGTCCTTTGCCGTTGATCTCCGCCTGGCAGATTCCGATCGCTTCCCTGAGACACAGGTGCACATCGATCGCTTCGCGACGCAGCTGAAGCTTGCCGCTGGTTATGCGGGTGACGTCGAGGAGGTCATCGATGAGATGGGTCTCCAAAGCGAGATTACGGCGCATAATCGCGAATGCGGCCAGATCTTCGGCCGAGCGTTGCCCGTTTGCGGCGAGGTCTTCAAGGAGTGCAACCAGCGGCGTGAGCGGAGTGCGCAGCTCATGCGAAAGCGTTGCGAAGAAAAGTTCTTTGGAGGCCACGGCGGCTTCGGCGAGGATCTTTTGTAGTTCGAGCCTTCGCTCGACCTCGCGGTGTTCTGTGAGGTCAGTGAGCGTGACATAGAATTCCGGCTGATCCGTTTCGCTGCGGCTGACCACGCTTTGCATGCGCACGAAAGTCTCGTGGCCGGTGGCACCACGGAGTAGCAGCTCGCACATTTCCATTTTGCCCGAGGAGCGCGCCGATTCGAGATGCTGTCGGAAGATGGTGACAAAGTCCGTCGCGACATGGGT
The DNA here is from genome assembly GCA_030838305.1 of Acidobacteriaceae bacterium. Classification (GTDB taxonomy): domain Bacteria; phylum Acidobacteriota; class Terriglobia; order Terriglobales; family Acidobacteriaceae; genus Sulfotelmatobacter. Next base: position 906 of record JAUTWY010000057.1, on the reverse strand, counting down.
GAGGAAGAGGCGCGGGCCGCTGTGAAGCAGCGCGCGATTCACGTCGAGCATCTGTGCCCCGAGGACGTTGGCATCGACAATCAGACCGGCGCGGTTCAGCCGGATCAGGCCTACGGGCGCCAGATCGAAGTGGCGGAAATATTTCTTCTGCGATTCCTCGACCTGCGAGCGGCTGGCCAGCAACTCTTCGTTTTGAATTTGGAGCTCGGCATCGTAAACGTACAATTCCTCTACGGCGGATCGCAAATTTTTTACAGTCGGAGGCCTGGCGACGGGTGGCATGGCGCGCAGGCGTTGCTCGGCGCTGTGGCGCAGAGTCGCATGGGGGGTGAGTTTCAACGCAGTGGCCTTCATCTGAACGTGATTTCAGTTTGCGCCTGCTTCAATTAAGCCGCTCCCAAACCGAGCAGCGACGGCCAAGCCCAAGGTGAGCTCCAGGAGAAGAAGACGCACGGGCCAGACGAGAGCAATTCTCATGCGCCCCTGGGTTTCACTTCACGGAAAGTTTGGATTCTTCCGAAGCTTTTTCCGTCCGCTGGAGTGCGCTGACATCGAGGATGGTGACGACGAGGCCGCGATCACTTGCGCCCTCGCGGCGATAGGGCGTGATGCGCACGAGATGCCAGACACCGGGACGTGTCTCGAAGGTTTTCATGATTGCCTTGCCACCTGCGGCGACGGCGGGTGCATCCTCAGCGATCGCCTGAACGAGCGGATGCGCGAACTCCGTGAGCAGCCGACCGAGGTCGTGCTGCTGGAGGGGAATCTCGTGAGTTACTGCAGGCGTGAACCGGCGCAGGCGCAAGGTTTCATCGAGGAAGATCGCGGCCATGTCCGACGTGCGCAGAAAGTTTTCGAGGTCGTTGTTCGACACGATCAGCTCGGCAATCTTTTGCTGATACTCAG
>JAUTWY010000051.1 GCA_030838305.1 Acidobacteriaceae bacterium | reverse complement strand
GCCGTCCCGCCGAAAACGCCGAATTCGTGCTGCAAGCAGACGATGTCCACGTCGCCGATGTTGAGGAAGTCCGCAGCACGTAGATAAGACGATAAATCCTGCTCCTCAATCTCGAAGCGAACTACTTCCGGGTACTCGTAGCCACCTTTAATGTCATTCACCGACACTGAGAAACACTGGCTTTGGGGATGCGCAGCTGCCACGGCAGCAAGCAGGTCAGACGTAAACGTCGCAATGCCGCACTTGCGCGGTAAATGGTCGCCGACAAACGCGATCTTGCGAATTTTAGAATCTTCTTCCATGAGGCAGCCTTTACATTCCTCGCGCCCAGCGCTGCTATGCACACGAGTCCGCGCGCCAACTGCAAATGTGCCGCCTCAGCGTGAACTGGGGAGGATTCCGGTAGTGTAGATTCCGTCCTTCGGGCGGTGGTTTTCAAGGCATGCAGCTCTACCGATCCCATGCGGGCTGGCAGGAGCGCGAGATGGGATATTCACGCAGATGCAGCGATCGTCTCGATGAGCCCCGACCAAGCTATCCCACGGCATGGTTGCATCCCTGCATAGCCCACTGCCGTTTCACCCGGCAAAATCATTGTACCTCGCATCGTGATTGGAGGAGTGATTCTTGATCAGCCTGCTGGCGGCGGAATTGGCGCTGTCGGCGTGGGGTCCCCTTGCGCGTACGGAGGTCACGGACGCTCCCGCCCACGGCGCGACAAAAATGCTCTTGATCCGGCACGCTCCCGCTTGTGGAGTGTCCTCAGCGGAAAGCTCGAGAAGTATCTATCCCGGCCCGACTACGAAGGCCACATCTCGTTCATTGAGACTTTTCACGAAGGACTTCAGCAAGATGGTATTGGCTGCCCAGATGCTTTTCCAGTCGAACTAAAACCAGGAACTTGTTTCGAAACAGTACGTGTGGGTTCTGCCATGGCGGACGCAGGGTTGGAAGTTCCTCGTCGGCGTTGGCGTCCTCGCTTTTGTGATTTGGAAACGGCGGAACTTTGGGCGGGCCTGGTACGCCGTGGGGACGGGCAAGCCGCCGCCCGAGGATTACTAACTAGCCAAGGGCTTCGCCCTTGATATCCCATCGAATCGTACCGCTTGCTGGAGTGATGCCGTAGAAGCGTTCATAGCAGTAATCTTCTGGGTATTCCACAACACAGGAGATCGCCATGAACGCGTTCTACGAGCACCATCAGAGTAGCATCGAATTCGCATATCGATGTTTCGATCGGGTCTTACTGAACGGACTGATTCAACCTTTCCAACAACCGGAGCGAGTACTGGGGTTCTTCAATACCTATCGAGATGGGAAACGGGTAATCCGTCGGACCCTCACCGAGATTGCGGACCAGTTCCATCATTGGGTTATCAATCGTTCGGAGAGCTGGGGTGCACCCATCGTCGAACCTCCGCAGCAGGAGCGGCGCGACGATTTCGTGCTGCCGTACCTGCAAAAGACCAAAGCCGATCATGTGGCCGTCATTCTGAAAGCTCGCGAACCCGCTCGCATCCTAGTTGCCATTGGCGGAAAGCAGAACCCGTGCCCTCATCTGGAACTGAAGCAGCGCTGGGTGAATCAATACAATTTCTATCTCAACGACTCACACTGGGGGCCCATGTTTGTCCGCATGTGTCCTTACTTTCCTTTCTCCGCTCGAGTCTGCCTGAATCAGCATCATTGGCTGGCTCTTCGCATGCAGCACGAGGGCATTTCCTTTCGGCAATGCAAGAACGCCTTCTTGCAATGCTCCAACCCGGAACGATTACAAGAACTCGCCGACTCTTTGACTGCCCAAGACCTGTTGCGCTGCGGACAGAAATGGCTGACCGCCTTCACCCCTTTCTTCACTTCCCAGGAACGACGCCATGCCGGCTGCCAACACCGGCTCTTCTTTTCCCAAGTCGAGCTTTGCGACAACCTGATTTTCTTCCGCCGCGCCGCCGTCGACCAGTTCGCCGAGCGCTTGCTCGATATGAACCGAACCATCGGACAACCCAAGAAGATCACTCTCATCTTTGGCCGGAAAGTGACCAAGCAATACAAGGGCAAACTGCAAACCGAACTCGAAGACCTCGATCTTCCCAACCCCGTCCTGCGCAGTTACTACGCCCATGGCTTCGCCAAGCAATACGTCCGCGATGACCGCTTGCTACGAACCGAGCCGGCCACCAATGACGTCACCGACTATGGGGTCAAAAAGAACGTCGAAAACCTGCCCCAGTTGCACCAGCGCATGTCCGAGATCATTGACCACTACCACGATGCCCAGCAAGACATCCTGGAAACTTTCATCGATCGCGGCCAACTCCGAAAACTGGCCGAGCCCACCACCCTGACCAACGGAAAGCGGATCCCAGGCCTGAAGCTCGATCACCCTCGGCAACTGGCGGTGATGCATGCTCTGGTCCGCTATGCCAACATCGCCGCCGGCTCCACTTTTACCACCGCCGATCTCTACCCGCCGGTGTTGGACGCTCTCGGACTTCCCCAGTCCCAATACTCCCTGGCATCGCTGCGCTACGACCTCTCCAAACTGCGCGCCAAAGGTCTCCTCGAAAAACTGCCCCACTCTCGCCGCTACCGTCTCGCCCACAAGGGCTATTCCATCTGCGTGCTCTTCCTAAAGCTATTCGAGCGCATCTATGCTCCACTCACCGCCGGTCTCCTCAAGCCTTTCGCCGGCGATCGCAACCTCGCTTCCGACAAACCTTGTCAACTTGACCGCCTCTATCAACGCCTCACCGACGATCTCGACGCGCTCTTATCCGCAGTCGGCCTCAAGACCGCTGCTTAAACCATCCAACGAGAACAAA
>JAUTWY010000023.1 GCA_030838305.1 Acidobacteriaceae bacterium | reverse complement strand
CCGCGTCTTGCCGCTGCCTGCGCCCGCGAGGATGAGCACCGGGCCTTCGGTAGTTTTGACGGCCTCGCGCTGCTGCGGATTGAGTTGTTCGAGAAAAGACAATGCGGAAGTGGCTCCGGAGTTGATGATTCAATTTTACAGGGGAATGTGTGGGATGTGCCGATGACCATTTCAAAGCCGTGCTCAGGACGGTGCGGTAGATGCATCGTCGATTTCGGGTGGACAGTGCGCATGAACTGTCTTAAGCCGTGTAGAGGCTCCAGCCGCGTTGCGGCGGCCTATGAAAGCCCGGGCTTTCACATATCGTGCTTACGGCACTTTGGACGCGGAACGGTAGAGCGCGGATATTTTCGTCAGTCTCTTTGAACGACAGCGTCGGAGTCTGTGACGGATGTCACTGGGAAATCCACAGGCCTTCATTCGGAAATTGCGAGATCATTTTGTCACCGAGTTCGCTGCTTTACATTCTTCGCAGGGACAGACTTCCCGCAGCAACTTCCACGAATAAATGCCGAGGTCGTGGTCATCGTTCCACTTGAACCGGATGGCGTATTTTCCGATGCTCTCGGCGGAAACCGGTTTGGCGGCGGGCTTGAACATGGGCAGCGCGCCGGGGGCGAGTTTAGGAGGCTCTCCACGTCCGCGACCAGCCTTCGAGCGTTCCTCCTCGCACATCGCGCAAGGGCAGGCGTCGCGGAGAAAGACGAAAGAATAATGGGAAACGTGGCGGTCGGCCCATTCAATGTCCACCCCGGTACCCGCGGTTAGGTTGACTTTGACTGACTTGGGATCAGTGGCCGCGGTGGGCGCCTGAAGCGGGGACTGCATTGCTTAAGTATCGCATAACGCCGATACCATGTGCCTGACGCGAATGCGGACGAGTTTGCGCTACCTTTTAGCGAGAAGACGTGGACGCAGTCTTAGGACTGGTTGCCGCTCCCACCGCCAAGCCTCCGATAGCTCCAGCTAGAATTCCCATAAACGCGAGAAGAAGGGTGCTTTCTACCAAAGTTGCTTTGCCACGGCTCGACATGACTTTCTCCCAGGGTTGCAAATGCGACTTCAACATCAATAATAGCGTATCGGACCCCGCGACTGCGGCGAATTGTCGCCGAGGGCCCGAATCCGGTAGAATAGATGTTTCCGTTAAGTTCTGAAAGGATCTAGAGCAGTCATGGCACAACAGTGTGATATCTGCGGCAAGAAGCCGCAATTTGGAAACCGCATCAGCCACGCCCATAACGTCACCAAGCGGCGTTGGAACGTGAATCTGCGTCCCGTGCACGCCCGCGTGGGCGCGACCACCAAGCGCATGCGAGTATGCACGTCCTGCTTGCGCAGCGGCAAAGTGGTCAAGGCGTAGAGCCCGATCTACCCCGACATCGCACAGCACGCCTAGAAGCGATTCCTGATTTTTTACCTGTCCTAAATTCTTTATTGAGGAATTTCCTCGGCGCTCTCCGCGTGCTCGGCGGTAAATTTCTCTACTGCACTTGCAGCAACTGCACGTCGAAGATGAGATTCGCATTAGCCGGAATCGGACCTCCCGGGGTGCCTTCAGCCCCATAGCCCAGCGCAGGGGGAATGCGCAACTGGCGTTTCCCTCCAACCTTCATCCCAGCAACTCCTTCGTCCCAACCTTTGATAACCTCGCCGTTGCCAATCGTGAAATCGAAAGGCGTCCCGGCATCGACGGAACTGTCGAACTTCTTTCCATTGGTGAGCCATCCGGTATAGTGCACGCGCACGTGCCTGCCCTCTTTGGCCACCTCACCGTTCCCAACCCTGATATCCCAATACACCAGCCCAGAAGGAGTCCTCACCCCGTCGCCGACGACTTTGGTGGGCGCACTCGTAATGGGCTTGGTCGATTTCCTAGTCGTGCTTTGCGCGAGGACAAACACCGCCGTCAGCGCGAGAATGATGGCAATCACTGCAGCGTACTTCGTCATCCTTTCCTCCTTCCAGCACATAGATACACAGATTGCCCGGGTAACCTGTGTCCCCCCGTGCCCCCTGTGTTAGCGAGGTTCCGCTATTCCAGCGCGATGGCATCAATTTCCACCAGGACATCTTTCGGCAGGCGCGCCACTTCGACCGTGGAACGAGAAGGCGGGGCAGAGCTGAAATATTTGCCATAAACCTCGTTCATGGCGGCGAAATCCTTCATGCTCTTGAGAAAAACTGTACAGCGCACCACCTTGCCGAGACCGCTGCCGGCGGCTTCCAGAATTTCCGACAGATTGCGCAGCACGCGCTCGGTTTGTGCGCCGACGTCTCCGGCAACGACTTGCTGGGTCGAGGGATCGATGGCGATCTGGCCTGAGGTGAATATGAATCCATTGGCCTTGATGGCTTGCGAGTAGGGGCCGATGGCTTGAGGGGCGTCCTTGGTAGAAATGACTTCGCGCATGGGGGCTCTCTCTCTGATTAACGCAGATGCTGGCGGATCAAGTCAAACCAGCCACCGCCGGACTTTGCGGCAGACTTGCGGTTCAAGCTGGCGCCAGAAATAGCGATAGAGATATTACGGACACTCATCCGCTGCCCCTGGAACGGAATGAGACCTAAGACTCACGGACAATCGTACGGCAGGCAGCCGGAGGCTCCTCAGAGTTCCGCGGACGCCGAATCCAAGTTCAAGGTAGCGGTGGCCAGGATTAATCAGGAGCTATGGCTGGTTCTGTCTCTTTTCATTAATGCAGCGCTTCAACTGGCTGGCCCACCGCATGGGCTTTGGGCAGGAGCAGACGGATGATATCCGGGATGCGGCCCTGTCGCATAACGTGGGCAAGCTGGAAACCTGGCGTGCCGACAAGCTGGAGCAATATCTGCACGAGGGCGCCGTGGTGAAGCGATAAGCAGTGAGCAGTGGCCAGTGGCCAGGCTCAGCGAAATCCTTTACTGGACACTAACCACTGACCACTGAGCACTGCTTTTAAATCTTCTGCAGTCTCTGCACCTCATGCACGCCGGGGATTTTCCGCAGACCGACCATGATTTGTTCCAGGTGTTTGAGGTCGGAGATGTCGAGAACGATCTCCACGCTGGCCTGGCTGTTGGAAGTGTGCGCCCCGATGTTGCGGATGTTGCTTTGCGCGTCGCCGATGACGCTGGTGATACTTTTCAGCATTCCAAAACGATCATCGCAGTAAACGGTCAGCTTGACCGGGTACGCGGTGGGCGTGCTTTCATCGCGCGCCCACTCCACATCGATGCGGCGCTCCGGCTCATACATCAGGTTGGTGACGTTGGGACAGCTTACCGCGTGGACCGCGACTCCTTTGCCACGCGTGATGTAGCCGACAATGCTTTCGCCGCGAATTGGGTTGCAACAGCGCGCGCGGTAGACCAGCATATCGTCCTGGCCTTTGACCATGATGGCGTTGTGATCGCCAAAGACGCGGCGCACGACGCCGGCAATGGCGCCCGGCTTGTTGGAAAGTCCCTCCGCTTCAATGTCGCCCGCCATCGAAGGCGTGGCGCCCGCCGGCAGCAGGCGCGCGAGCACCTGCCGCGCGGAATATTTTCCGTAGCCGATGCCCGACATCAAATCGTCGACCTTACCCAGGCCGTAACCGCCCGCAACTTTCAGCAGGTCGTCGTCTTTGATCTGTTTGAGCGCGATGCGGTACTTGCGCGCTTCTTTCTCGATGAGCTTCCGTCCAATTTCGATGGAACGCTCGCGCTGATGCACATTGAGCCAGTGCTTGATCTTGTTCCGCGAGCGCGAGGATTTGACCAGACCCAGCCAGTCGCGGCTGGGCTTGTGTCCCGCCTGCGTAATGATCTCGACGATGTCTCCGGAATGCAGCTTGTGACGCAGAGGCACCATGCGGCCGTTGACTTTGGCTCCAACGCAGGTGTGGCCGACTTCGGTGTGAATCGTATAGGCGAAGTCGATGGGCGTGGCATCGCGGGGCAGCACCACAACTTTGCCCTTCGGCGTGAAGGTGTAGACCTCTTCGGGATACAGATCCACTTTGAGAGCTGATAAAAATTCATTTGGATCGCTGACATCGCGCTGCCACTCTACGACCTGCCGCAGCCAGGCCAAACGCTGCTCGTCCTGCGCCGAGACCGGGCCGTCTTTGTATTTCCAGTGGGCGGCGATTCCTTCCTCGGCCATCTTGTGCATTTCTTCGGTGCGAATCTGAATTTCGAAGGGCGTTCCATCTTCAGTAATTACAGAAGTGTGCAGCGACTGATAGAAATTTGGCCGCGGCATGGCGATGAAATCTTTGATGCGGCCCGGCACCGGCCGCCAGATGTTGTGGATAATGCCGAGCACCGCGTAACAATCCTGCAACGAGCGAGTGATGATGCGCATGGCGAACAAGTCGTAGACCTGATCGACGGCAATGTGTTGCCGCTGCAGCTTCTTATGAATGCTGTAAAGCCGTTTGATCCGGCTCTCCACCTTGGCCTGAATGCCAGCCTCTTTCAACTTGTCGTCGATGATGCTTTGCATCTTCGCCAGAAAGGCTTCGCCTTTCTTGCGGCGGGCGTTGACGGCCTTTTCCACCTGCTCGTATCCGGCAGCGTCAATAAAGCGGAAGCCCAGGTCCTCGAGCTCGCCGCGAATCTTGCCCATGCCGAGCCGGTGGGCGATGGGAGCGTAAATCTCGAGCGTCTCCTCGGCAATCTTGCGCTGGCGCTCTGGATCCAAGTGCTCGAGCGTGCGCATATTGTGAAGGCGGTCAGCCAGCTTGATGAGGACGACGCGGATATCGTCGACCATGGCGAGCATCATCTTGCGCAGGTTTTCGGCCTGCTGCTCCTCGCGGGTGGCAAAGTCGATTTTGCTGATCTTGGTGACGCCTTCGACGATATGGGCGACCTGCTCGCCAAATTCTTTGCGGATGTCGACGATGGTAACGGAGGTGTCTTCGACCGAGTCGTGGAGCAGACCGGCGGCGATGGCAACCGGGTCCATCTTCATCTCAGCCAGCACCAGCGCCACTTCCAGCGGATGCACCAGGTAAGGCTCGCCCGAGGCGCGGCTCTGGCCTTCGTGGTGTTTCAGGGAATAGTCGTAGGCCTTTTTAAGGATGGACAGATCGTCCTGCGGACGGTTTTCCGGAAACCGCTTCATCAGCTCGCGGAATTTGGTGAGCGTAAGAGCGGTGGTTGCGATCTGTTGGCGCAAGCTCGCCATGTAGGATTATAGCTCGTCAGAGGAACGGCTCCGCACCTGGCGCAGGGCGTGCAAATGCTCCCCTGGGAACATTCGAGCGCTTGTGCAGGAACACTGTGGAAATCTCGGAAAACTCGGCGAACCAGCTAATAGCTATCGTTGATCGACGGCAAGTTGCAGCATTCGATGGAGTTCGGCGCGGCCTTCGCAACAGTGGCAGAAAGAACATAGGGCGAAGAAAAAGAGACTTAACATTGACCTCGGGGCCAGCACTCGTTCTCCCTCATTGCTGCTCCTAGTGGGTTACGGGCTCCTGAAGATGGATCTCTGGAATGTGCGGCCTTCGGTTTGCTCGGGGAAAACGACAGTTACAAATGATTTTTTTGTAGCCGCCCGCCTTTAAGATTGGGATCGCGATTCTCTGCCCGCGGCACGAATCAGTTTCGAGTCGTCTGCGAAAATAGAGATAACCTCTTCACAGTTTTCCGAATCCAAGAACTGATCTTTTTTCGGTTGTTTGATGTATCGTCCGGGCGTTGAGAGACCTACGCGGTGCCATCTGCGAACGTGGTTTGGTCCGCTTGTTTCCAAATCCCTCGTCATTGCAACCGTAGAAATCGGATATGAGCAGCGATTCCAGCGTCGACCGCAACTCCTTGCAGCAGCTTCTGGCGAACGCATTCGCCGTGCAGGAGAGTCAGATCGATGGTCAAATGCTCTCCGCCATCCTGGAAGTCCAGCGCTTGCTGACACGAGGGGAGCTGGGGATGGATGGCGCCATGCTTCTAATCGTTGAGGCTGCGCGAGAGGTGGCCAACGCGGCCGGGGTCGCCATCGGCTTGTTAAAGGGAGATCAACTCGTCTACCGGGCCGGAAGCGGATGTTCCGCCACCTATATAGGCAGCCGAGTTACGGCCTCACTGACTGCCTCCGCGAATGTCCGAACCAGCCGTGAGATTCTTCGCGTCGAAGATGCTCAGACTGACACCCGAATTGAAGCTGCGATTTGCCGGCAGTTCGGAGCGCAATCTCTTCTGATCTTGCCGATTTATCAGGATCGGGCCTTGGCGGGAGTCGTGGAAGTTCTATTTAGTGAAGCGCACGCCTTCCAGGATCGTGAGGTACGCATCTACCGATTAATGGCCGGACTGATCGAGGCGGCCTTATTCCAGGCCACTCCGCTCGAGCGGACAGAAAATCAGAGGGCGGAAATCCCAATGCTTGCGCATGCGCTGGTGCAGGATACGCTTCCAACTGAAGAACTCTACAACGATAACGAATCGATGCTGGAGAAAGGTAAGCAGGCGATGTACCGCTGTTGGGAAGCTGCCCTGGCAGCGGTCAGGGAGTTGCCAGTACTCAGGCATCCTGGTTTGCTGGCGACGAAGATGGTGCAGCGAGCAAGGGAAGTTACGTGGCAAAAGCCCCCTCTGAGCGTAACCTTGGCGGGCGTCGCTACCGTGCTGATGTTAGCTTTCTGGATCACCTCCGGCAGTGGCCGCGGCCCGGCTTCGGCTTCGTCTTTGGGATCTTCGACCCCGTCGGGGTCGATTGCCATCGAGCAGCAGGAAACCTCTGAACCCGCGAAGCTGATGCCGGTGGAAGGTACGTCCAGAACGTCCAAAGTTCAACCCGGGCGAGTTTCAAGGAACGAACCCAAGCTCGCCAGGGGCAGGGTTCGGCGGGGACAGGTCGGCAGGAATGAAGTCGAATACGTCGGAGACGATGTTACGGTCCGCCATTTCAGGTACAAACCTGCGGCTCAGAAGGGAAGGACCGGCGCCAGCCGGGTCGCCTACATCGGAGAAGACGTCACGGTACGTTATTTCACGCCAAAGCAGGCAGCTAAGTCCGCAAGCCGGTGAGGACTAGGTCAGGATTTAAGCAGGCCTATGCCGGGTTTGACTGTCTACCCTCGAAAGATGGTTTCGCCCTAACCTGAAGCAAGAGTCGTGGAGATGGAAAGAAGCGGGCAGGAGTGCCCGCTCCACACAAGCCAAGCGGGCTCGCCAGTGAGAATCGCCATTTCAATCTCTTCGAAGATTTCAAATCCGTCTGCAATTTGTTGGTATCTTCTGCGAACTGATAGAGTGAAAACCACCTGAGATGAAGTCTTCGCGCATCAAGTGCTTTGCTATTCGGAGGTCGTGTTGGTGGAAGGACGCGGGCGAGGGCGCCCGCGCCACGCGAGCCGGTGAAATCTGCCAACCATGAACTCCAGAATCCTTGTCAGCGGCGTTTCCGGGCCGATTGGGGCCGCTCTTCTTCCTTCTCTTCGTACCAGCGGATGTTCCGTAGTGCGGCTGGTGCGAGGCACAGCGACGGCCATTGGGCGAATCGGATGGGATCCGGCGGTGCCGCTTTTACCTGAAGCGGTCTCCGGGTTTGACGCCGTGATTCACCTTGCGGGCGAAAGTATTTTCGGACGATGGACCGCCGCTAAGAAGTCCAAGATCCGCAACAGCCGTGTCTCCGGGACATTCAATCTGGCATCGGCCCTGGCGCGAGCGAGGGAGAAGCCAAACGTTTTTGTTTGTGGTTCGGCGATCGGCTATTACGGCAATCGGGGCGATGAGCTGCTGTCGGAGGAAAGCGCGCCGGGCGCGGGATTTCTCGCCCAAGCTTGTCAGGAGTGGGAAGAAGCGACCACGCCCGCGGTGCAAGCTGATATCCGCACCGTCCACCTGCGAACCGGAATTGTGCTAAGCCCCAAAGGGGGCGCACTGGGAGCGATGCTGCTTCCATTCAAGATGGGCCTGGGCGGGCGCGTAGGGGATGGGCGCCAGTGGATGAGCTGGATTGATGTTCAAGACATGGTGGGCGCGATTCACCACATTTTGAAGAATGATCTGCTGCAAGGGCCGGTGAATATGGTGGCTCCCAAACCCGTGAGGAACGAGGAGTTCGTAAAGACCCTGGCCAACGTCTTGTCGCGTCCGGCAATTTTGCCGATGCCCGCCCTGGCGGTGAAAACCCTATTCGGGGAGATGGGAGAAGAACTGCTGCTGGCCAGCCAGAAGGTGGAACCGGGAAAACTGATTTCGAGCGGATATCCGTTTCGGCAGCGCGAACTAAGCAAGTCGCTGCAGCATCTTCTTCAGACTTAGTTGGAACTCGCCGAAGCTCCGCCCTCGCGGCGATTCATTTCTTCCTGCAACTTTTGCAGCAGTTCGGCCCGCTGATGAGTGCTCAGCTCACGCTGCAGTTCTTCGAGGGCCAGGGCAACGATGTGGTAATGGTGGGCTCCGGCAAATTTGGGATCGTGCGTGATGTTGAGCCAGAGCTTGTGCATGAGTTCGACGTCCTGGGGGCGAAGGTGCGGGTTGTGAGGGCCAATGGTGTACTCGCGAACGCTGCCGTCAGGAGCGTACACTTCCAGGCACAAGCGCGGGCGGGGTTCGGGCAAGCGCTCCCAAGCGTCGCCGGTAAGCTTGGCCTGCTCATCGGCCGTGAGTTTGTTGGAGAGTCCGCAGACCACGCGCGAGGATTCGAGCCGCTGCGCCGTCACCATGATGGCTTCGAACACGTCAGTGGCCGGCACTACGAGCAATGAAATTGGTTTGCCCTCTTTCTCGGCAACGGCCACGGCCGCTGTAAAAAGCTCTTGCTCGTAGTGGTCGAAGACCTGGCTGGCTTCCATGACGGCACTGCCACTGAAGCTGGGCTCGCGATGGTAGAGGCGCGCGCTCATCACGACTACATCCTGCTTGGTTGTATCGGTGTGACCCAAAATGTGACGCAAATAGTAGAGATTGCGGGGATCGCGCACCGCTACCAGAACATTCCCGGGCTTAACTCCCATGGCGCCGCTGCCCAGTTCCTGGTTGCCATAGACACGGAACTGATCCAGGTTCTCCACCCTGCCCTGGCGCTCTTTCGCCACGCGGCGCTCGGAAACGGTGAAGATGACGAAAAATAACAGACTAAATGCGACACCGCCGATGGTGGCCTCACGCTTGGTCAACAGATTCACAATCGCGGTGGTAAACAGTACGGCGGCAACTAAGAGAACCCCAACCGGTAGTTCACGCTTTCCGATCATGATGTTGCCGGGAACCTTCCATACCCGTCCCCCCGGCTCCTTATAACGGAGCACGAGAACGGCCAGCGACATCATGGCGAAACTCCAGATCACGCCGAATGCGTACAAGCCCGCCAGCGTGAACACATTCCCTTTCGTGAGAATAATCGTAAATAACTGCAGCCCGACAATCAGGTTGATGATGCGGTAGCTGGTGCCAAAGCGTGGGTGCGGCTTCTGAAAGGCGGATGTCAAAACGCCATCTTCCGCCACCCGATTCAAGACGCCGTTTGCGCCTACGATGGAAGTATTTTGGGCGCCGGCCAGGATCAGCACGCCCACCAGCACAACGAAGCCGTGAAAGAGAAGTTTCAAGCTGGTGGGTCCGACGAGGTACATCACGATGCCGCCGATGAGGTTTCCGAAATACTCTGGCCTGACCTTATCCGGGATGATCATCACCGCGAAAAACGACACCAACGAGGTGAAGAAGAGGCTGTAGATGAAGATCACAAGGCCGGTCTTCTCGAGGTTTTTCAGCTTGGGATGCGCGATCTCTCGGTTTACCTGGGCCAGTGTTTCTTCCCCGCTCATGGCCAGTACGGAGTGCCCGAAACCGACGAATACGATGAGGAATGTCAGGAGTGCGGAACTGGATTTCAGATGCGTGATCCAGGTGTTATCGAGCCAGCCGAGCGACTCTTTATTCAGCGGAACCACGCCCGGGTGAAGCGGATTGGGCGGTAATTGAATGGGCGCGCGTAAAACCGTGATGGCGCACCAGATAAGCAGGATCACCACCATCACCGTGGTAATCGCCATGATTTGCAGGGCTTTTTGACTGGATTCGTGCATGCCCTGGGTATTTTTCCACCAGAAATAAACCGCAATCAAAACACCAAACATCGCGGCAAAACTGTTCTCGGGAAAGTGGGCAAGCGGGTGGCCGAGGTAGCGAGCAACATCCTCGATAAAGCCCGCGAGATACTGTCCGGCTACCACCGCGCTGATGGGACCAGTAAGCACGTAGTCGAACAGCAGGGCTGAGACCGAGAATTTGGCCAGCGTGCCGCCCATGGCTTCTTTGACCACGCGGTAAACGCCGCCGCGAACAAACATACTGCTTGATTCGATATAAAGCGCCCGCACGGCATAGCTGAACAGCATGACCGCCAAAATGAACCAAGGGGCGCTTTTGCCGATGACCTTTTCGGCGTCGCCGCCGGCGTAATAAGCGGAGGATGCGAGGTCGGAGAGGACGATGGCGGCGGCTCGCCAGAACGATATAAAGGTCAACATCACCGTAGTGGCGACGAAGACTTTTATTGCCGGCTTGGACCCTGCGGATGTAGCCATCATTAAGAATGCGTGAACTGCATTATCAGGATAAACCTATTGAAGATAGCATAAGGCAAGACAGGCCGAGCGCGCAGGACTAAGCCAACACAGCTCGGGGCTTAGACTCCCCGGTCCTCAGATTCATTCCGGACTGACCGGTGCGAGGTAGGTGTGAGTGATGCGGTCGTGCCAGCAGAGGGCATCTTCGTCGAGAAAGACCCAGGCATATCCCATGCCGAGAGAAAGGGCAGAGAGAAATGAAGCGAGCACTCGCCATCTCCGCAATCGGCGGCTGGCACGACTTCCGTTGAAGCGGGCCAGTTGCAGCTTCGCCAGCCGCAATCCTGGCGTGGAACCTGAGTAAACCAGGAGCAAATATTGATACGCAGCCCATAAGACGCCGAACAGCGCGCTAAGCAGCGCGACCATCTGGAAGCGCGAGAATTGGATTGCCGTCATCTTCCAAAAGATGAAACCGAAGAGCGCGCAGGCCACAGCAATGATGACGCCGTCGAGGGCAGCGGAGAGAATGCGCCGTGCCAGAGGCGCACTCTGCAAAGGGATATCGATGCCGGGACGTTTCTCGAGCTCGGGGTGGGGAGCGGGCTCGATTGTGATTCCGCCGAGAGCCGGCGCGGGCGGGAGAAATTCTGGAGCTTCCAGAATGCGAGGGCGGTCCGTGACCGGCTCGGCCAATTCGTCGAGCGGCGCTGCCGGAGGAGTCCACGAACGCGGGAATTCGATGATCTTTGCCGAAGGAGGACTTGGCATAGGGGCAGGTGGTTGCGACGATTCGTCGGCACGGAGCGGTGCGGTCTTCTGTTGGGGGCGAGCTTCCGATACAGGGGGTTCAACGTGAGGAGGAGCGCTCTCAGCAAAACTATCCAAGGCAAGTGCCTGGTACGAAGTGGTGCCTACTGAATGTGGGAACGTTGGAGTCTGAGCCTGCTCGCCCGCCGCAGCGCGAGTAGAATTCTCCTCTTCGAAACGCAATTGTAAGGATGGATAGCGCGGCGGACGCGGTTTGCGCCTCGCCTGGTAGCGATTCAAACGGGCGGCCACTTCATTGCGCCACTCAGGAGAATCTTCCGGCGCAGGCTCCGCACCAACCTGAAGAAGGGAGGCCTCCGATGCGAGAGGTATTTCAGGTTGCGGGGCTTCCGGCTCACCAGGGGACACTGCCGCGGGCGGGAACGGGTCATCGTCTGCTAGCCAACGCGGCGT
>JAUTWY010000601.1 GCA_030838305.1 Acidobacteriaceae bacterium | reverse complement strand
CCTCTCCACTCACCCAGAGGCAGTGCAGCAAGACGGCGAGCTTCCGCGCCACCGCTACCGCCGCTCTCTTCTTCGCATTCTTTCCACCACGCTCGCAGAGCCTCAGCCCATACCGTCGTAAGTCCGTGTCTGGTCCGAACGGCCCCAAAATATATTGCCCGGCGCTCACCAGCAGCTTGCGCACCATCGTGTCTCCAGTTTTGCTAATTCCTAATTGCGGCTGCATCTCCCCGGAATCCTCCTGCTTCGGTACTAATCCCAGATATGGCCCCACATCTCGACTCTTCACGAATCGGTCCGGATTCTCCAAGGTCAGTACGTAGGCCAGCGCCGTGATCGGTCCTACCCCTTTCACCTGCCGCAATAACGCCGTATGTCCATACTTCTCCTGGCCCAGCTTTTCAATCTTCTTGTCGTACCCCCGAATGCAATCACTCAGCGCCGCTGCCATACGCACCAGCGGCAATAGTGCGTCGCTAAGCTCGGCGGGAATCGTCCCCTCTACCTTTTCCGCGAAGCTCGGACTAGAACATTTGGGAAGCCGTGTGCCCATACTCTTCACCAGTCCTCGCGTGGCGTTGATCAGCTCCGTCCGCGCCGCCACCAACGCGTCTCGGGCTCGTAATACCACCAGATCCTGCCGCACTTCCCGACTGCGGTGCCGGATCGGGTGCAACGATTGCGGATCCACTCGCCCTAATCGCGCCAACTTGTTGGCATCGATCCGATCATTCTTCCGCTTGCGACGTTTCGACCCATCCATCATCCGCGGATTGGCCACCAGCACTTCATGTCCGCAACCGCCGATCACTTCCTGCACCCATGGTGAGTGTGTCCCCACCTCGAAAACCACTCGAGCGGCATTCAATGCCTGGAAGAATTCGCCAAGATCCTCCTGCGTCGTACGCAACTGTCCCTCCGCCAGCGTCTCCCCCTCCAGATCCAGAATGCAGTAGTTGCTCCATTGGTCCCCCAGATCCACACCCACCGTCAGACGATCGAGATTGGGGCGAAGCTCACCTCGCTTAGGCTTTTCTCCGACGCTCGTTGCTGCGGGCTTTTTCGGATCCAGCTTTTCCGTCAGTTTTCCCACTAGTTCCGCCAGCACTTCCTTTGTATCCCGCCGCATTGGGTCTCGCGGCTTTGCCCGCTTCGTTGTCGGTTCACTCTTCTTTCCAGAATTGTTATGCTTGTTCAAGGTCGATCTCCTTATCCGCTGTGATTGCACCTAGAGTGCGTTGATTACGGTAGCTTAACGCCATCCGTGATCGGGGGTCGACCTTCTCATCCCATCTAATGTCGCCACTTGGGGACATTATCAAAGTCGCGCGACAGGAATTCTTACGTACCCAACGTACCTAGCAGCTAGGCAGGAATAGAACCACAAGAGTATCGCGCTGTCTATGAGTACGGTCACTGTCAGCCGGCGATTCATCTTCAAGGATTTCGAGCATTTGCGCGAATGCGGTAAATCACGTAATACCAAGGTATTAATAGGTTGTTTATTCCGTAAAGCTCTGTGTTACGCCTGCTTCACCTTAGGTGGCATCCTATGGGCGAGCAACATAACGGTGCTGTCGGGCGTGCTAGACTAGCCTCAAATCCCAGCAATTGAGGGCATCAATGAAATTCGGCGTCATCATTTTCCCAGGCTCGAACTGCGATCACGATGCTTTCTGGACCATTCAGCAGGTTGCCAAACAGCCGGTCACGTTCCTGTGGTACGAATCGCATGAACTGGAGAACTGTGATGCCGTGATCGTACCCGGCGGTTTTGCCTACGGCGATTACCTGCGGACGGGCGCGATTGCCAGGTTTTCTCCGGTGATGGAGTCGGTACGCAAGTTCGCCGACGGTGGCGGTTTAGTGCTCGGGATTTGCAACGGTTTTCAGATCCTCTGCGAGTCGGGGCTTCTGCCTGGCGCCTTGATGCGCAACGTCGGCCTCAAGTATGTCTGCAAGCCGGTGCTAGTGCGGGTGGAAAATGGTGATACGCCCTTTACCAATACCTGCGCCGAGAGGGAAGTGTTGACGATCCCCATCGGCCACATGGAGGGCAACTACTTCTGTGATGAGGCAACTCTTGCAGAATTGCACCGTGACAATCGAGTAGTATTTCGCTACTGCTCACCCTCCGGCGAAACAAATACTG
Source organism: Acidobacteriaceae bacterium (assembly GCA_030838305.1). Classification (GTDB taxonomy): domain Bacteria; phylum Acidobacteriota; class Terriglobia; order Terriglobales; family Acidobacteriaceae; genus Sulfotelmatobacter. The sequence goes on along the minus strand of JAUTWY010000601.1, from coordinate 962 downwards.
AGTCCAATCCCAACGGGTCTCTCGATAACATCGCAGGCATCTGCAGCCCCGGCGGCAATGTGGTGGGCATGATGCCGCATCCCGAGCGTTCGGCTGAACCGGAACTTGGCGGCACTGACGGGATGAAAATATTCGAGTCGATGGTCGGCGCCCTGGCTCACCGGTAGTCTGTTGGATCTGCGTTCGCAGAATTTCCTTGGTTATCAACGGCCTCTCGGTATATCTTCTTCTGCGTCTTCCCCTGCAGTACGAGTCCCAAACCAAGTTTTGCGGATGCACACGCGGGGAGGCGTGTCTCTGATGACACCGAAACAGCTTCTGGATTCCTTTTCAGAAACACTAATGCGGGACGAGCGGATTCTCAGCGCCCAGGAACGCGCGCTGGTAGCCACGCTGCTGCAGCACGCCAGGACCGCGAGCGGTGAAAACCAGGAAACGCAGGAAGCAGTCAGAGCGGTAATTGCCTCGGCTGTCGGTGAGACCGTAGCGCAGCGCGCGTTCGCCGTGCTGGGCGGCAGTATCGTCGAACGCATCCTGGACGGCGGCACAATGCCGCTCGCCGACTCAATTGTTGCGCGGGCTACTGACATCTTCGCTGGACCGAAATCGCCGTCACGGCCACAGACGCCGGGCAAGGCGCCACAACCTCCGGGCGGGCAGATGCGCACACCGGGAGAGCCTCAGCCGCCATCGCAGGGGCCGCACCCCCCGGGCGTGAAAGGTCCGCACAAGGCACCGCAGCCGCCGAGTGGACCGATGCGAACGCCGGGAGAACCCCAGCCGCCATCGCAAGGGCCGCACCCTCCGGGCGTGATAGCGCCGCAGCCTCCAGGTGGGCCGATGCGTACACCGGGAGAACCTCAACCCCCCTCAGATGCCCCCGGACCGGGCGTTAAAGTGCCGCTGCGGGAGCCGCAGCCGCCCAGTTTGATCCGCACAACGGTCACCTCAGAAACCTCTGC
>JAUTWY010000067.1 GCA_030838305.1 Acidobacteriaceae bacterium | reverse complement strand
TTGCCGAACGCTAGGGGAACCTTCCACCGCCGCGCGTGTACCGAGATACAAGGACTCCTCAGGGGAACGCGGCGATTCGCTTCGTTGAATATATGCTTGGCCTTGCCGCTGTGTTAATTCTGCATTGTCGGCCAACCGGGAGCAATCCGTTTCATCCATCACGCCGCCCGCTGGCGATTCTTCCGCTGTTCCTTCGCCGCGTCCAACTTCCGATCCCGCTCGGCTTGAATCTCCTGCTGGTGCCCGGCGCGCATGTCCTTTGGAGTGATGTAGCCGATGGCACTGTTCAGGCGAACGTTGTTGTAATGCTCCACATAACCCTCCACCAGGCGCCGTGCATCTTCCAGCGACAGCGGCGTTCCCGGCCGAATGCACTCGCTTTTCAACGACTTGTGCCAGCGCTCAATCTTGCCGGTCGACTGTGGATAATAAGGGGAGGTTCGGACGTGCGTCATGCCCGAGATGCGAACGAACTCCTTGAAGTCGCGAGCGATGAACTGCGGGTCATTGTCGGAGATGATTCGCGGCTTGGCTTCCAGGTACTTCTCCTTGGCTCGCCTGTTTGCATCAGCAGCCGTGACCAAAGCTGGCCAGCAAGAGTCATTTGCTTGTCAACTTCCCAATCTTCTTTCGAGCACGTTTTCGCGCCAGGGCTTCATGAGTTTCTTCCCCTGCGCCGTGGGCGCCTGATAGTTGTACACCTTCGCCATTCGATAGATCGTTGTTTTCCCAATGCCTAGTAATCGAGCTGCGAGGGCATAGTTCCCGTCGCACTTGTCAAGCGCATCTACAATCACCCGACGTTTCACTTCGTTCAACGGAAGAACAACTTCGACCGGCTTTCGCATCGGGTTAAAGAAGGTACTCATAGTTCACCCTCCTAAGCTCTGCTAGGTATCGTCGTCCGACCTGTGCTCGATGAAGGGCCACAGACAATCCGGTGGCCAGTGGAACGTGGCCTTGGATTTGTATGTCGGGTCTTTGGGCGTTGCATCATCAGAATCTTGGTCGAAATCGTACGCTGGTACTTCAATTGTCATGCCTCGACTCTTCACAAAAGATTTGGCGCAGTATCTCCCTAAACTGCGCCATCAAGAGGAACACAGCGGACAACGGGGGGAGGGCCGCGTGAGTTCCTTTAACATCCGGCTCCTTGAAATCAACTTACAACCGTGGCACATCCTGGAATTGGTCACAATTGCACAGAGTTTGAAATAAAGTGGGCAGTTTCCCAATTCAGGAATGAGCTACAGAAGCCGGGACCGCACCGTTGGCCACGCGCTTCGTGTTGATGTAAGGATGCCTTTGCTCGACGAGAACAATGCACGGAGGTTCGAGGAATTTCAGGTCGCGCTGTCGATGTCCACCGTGCTTGGTGCCTCAATCAGTCGAGGTTACGGGTAGCGCCTCACTCAGTGCACCTGTCTTCACAGGCCGCTGCGGCCACATTAGTCGCTAGGACTGAGCGGTTTGGATCAACACAGCCTTGCATTTCAACCGTATGCTCCAGCTAGCTAGGTAGAGAAGATCGTCAGACCAAGCAAAGCCAACTGGACAATTGAGTATGACTCGGATCAACAAGCTCATTCCAAGACTTCGCAAAGCTCCACAACCACCTCTGTCACACGCAGGAGCACCTGCTGAGGCAGACCGGGCTAAGAGTCCACCACTCGATCGGCCCCCTGCTCCCGATTCGGAATTGAAACCTGGAGATCGCGTCATGGGTCTGGCTGATTTTGGAAAGCCGACAGGCGAATTCGGCACAGTTGAGAAAACGAACGAAGACGATGCGCTTGTCAAGTGGGATGACGACGGTCGTATGAGATTGCGTCAGCCTTGGCTAAAGAAAGTCAGCAATAAGGTTCGTCCTCTTCGCAAGCTAGCAAGTGAATAGAGGTGCGTCACGTGCGATACGCGCAGTAGCGGGATTGCTCGAAGAACTCCTGAGCCGACGATCTTGCTAGGTGTAGATGCAATTTCTTTTTCTCTGCTTTGATCTTTGATCCAAGCAGAATTGATCAGAATATGCGGCGAAGGACTGCGGGCAGGGATGCACTCGACCCAGAAGGATCGGGTCGCCCCCTCAGTCTACAATTCCCTGCACTGTCCATCTTAGGATTCGGCGGGGGAGCAGCCATCATGTTGCACGGATCTGTCGGCCTCTCGACCCTATACACCGCCTTTCCTTGGCAGCTTTATCTCATGGCAGACGGACTTTAGTCTGTGACGGCTGAACATTGCGATTGTGGAAATTAAGTTCCCTCGTGGAATGCAGAAAACCGATTGTGACTGCAAGGGGTTCGGAGAGGCTGGAGGGTGGGTTTAACCTTGAGCGTAGGTTGGACCTGCATAATGCATAATGCCAGGAGGATTTTGATTTCTTCAAGATTGCCTCGATCTGGTACGACGAACCGATCTCACCTTGTCTCTCACTGTCCAAAGATTTGGAGGAGGACATCGCTTGAGAATCGGCTCGCGGCTCACGCCTGGCTCCGGGATCAACTGAGTCCCCGGTGTGACTGTGGCGTGCGGCAATTACCAGTGCGGGAAACGGAGTCGGCGCTCAAGCAGTGGCCTTTACTGCTTAAAGAGTGACCGCAAAGAATCGTCATCAATACGGCTCTTAGCCGACAACCAATGAGCAAACTCTTTGGCGCTAATGTGCGACGGCTTTTGAACCTCCTTTTTCTCAAGGCCTGACTCAAGGTCTGCTTGTTTGCCCGTGTTGCTAATCACCTTCCATGTCTTCATCTTCATTGTCTTTGCCTCTTGACGCACTCGAAGAAAACTGCAAAGGGAGATCCGGCCACGTTGGTCGCACAACTAAAGCAATCGGAGAGAAAGTATCTGTACTTCTGCTGCGCGTTCCAAAATCAGCGTTTCAAGTCGGATTGGATTTACGATAGCTTCAAATGTTTTGACAGAATCCACATACACCTCCTCGGGAGCGGTTAGGGGAGAGACCAAACGATCTTTCGTTCAACTGTCTGCATTGTCCCATTGCAGGAATCAAAAATCTGAGCAAGATCGCACACCCGATTGAACACAGAAATGCTCGATCAAAGAACACACGGAAAAACCGAGGACGGGCGGACAACCTTGCCGATGCAGCGCTCAACCGGTGAGCAATTCTGCACAGACGGCATCGTATTGGCCCTGATAAATTTCCCTATGGTGTGGGGGAGGGAAGTATGAATGCATTTCGTATTTTGGTGGCTGACGATCATCCAATCTTTCGTTTCGGTCTGTGCTCACTGCTCTGGTCTCACATAGATTGGGAGGTCTGCGGTGAGGCCGCGGACGGTCAGGACGCGGTCGAGAAATGCGTGGAGTTGAAACCAGATCTTCTTATCTTGGACATTTGCATGCCAAAGTTAAATGGCGTGGACGCGGCGCGACAGATCCTGAAAGACAATCCAGCACAGAGAATATTGATCTTGACGGAGGTAGACTCCGAGAAAGTGATCTGCGATTGTTTGCAAGCGGGGGTTCGGGGTTGGGTTCTTAAGTCCGACGGAACCAGCGAGCTGACGGCTGCGGTGGAAGCCATGCAACAGCACAACTGCATCTTCAGCCTCCGAGTGTCCGAAATGCTTGTAGGCCATTCGAAGCGAAGTTCTGGTGCTCCAACCACCACCCAGGTTTCCCAATTGACACGCCGCGAACGCGAGGTGTTGCAGCTCTTGGCTGAGGGTAAGAGGTGTAAAGATGTCGCCCTGCTTCTGAACATCTCAGCGAAAACGGCGGAAACACATCGAACGAATATGATGTTCAAGCTCAAGCTTCATTCGATCGCTCAGGTAGTGCTGTATGCAGTGAAGAATGGAATTATCCATGTACAGTCTCCAGCTGCAGCTGCGCTTCCCGAATACTGGAATGGCATACCCAACGTTACCCATCAGAGCCTTACCTAGAAGAGTTGTTTCCATCAGCGGTCAGCAAAGCTGGCAACGTTGACTAGTGAAGAGCCATGAAAATACTCCTTATCGAAGACAGCAAATTCCAACGGATCGCAAATGGACGTGCGCTCATCAAGGCAGGTTACGCTGTTATCCATGCAGGGGACGGCGAGGAGGGTCTCCGTGCTGCTCGCGAGAACATTCCCGATCTTATTCTGCTCGATATGATGTTGCCCAGAGTATCAGGACTCGATGTTCTTCGGGCTCTGAAGCTTGATGCGCTCGTAAGACACATCCCCGTAATTGTGTTAAGCGGACTGGGTCAAGCCAATGAAGCCAAGCTCCTGAGCGAAGGGGCAGCCGCGTTTCTTTTGAAGTCATCGGAGAACAACTCATCGGTCTTAATTCAAACGGTTGAGGGGGTTTTAACGGGAACAAAAGCGGTAATCTAGCGGGCTAATAGAACATCCATCCATCTCGTCTGTGCAAACCTGGACTCCGCTCTATGCGTAAAATGGGCGATCCTACGCCAACAATCGGAATCCCACGGATCACTCATTATTTAGTTTGGACAGAACCCTCCCGATCTGAACTGGCGCGGTTTTGGCAACCCTGCACCGCCACGGTAGCAGGGGTACGAAGGCCAGAAGGGTGCATCTTACGAAGGATGCATCTCACGAACCATTCCTTCTTGGACGCCAGACTTGAACAGCCTCGCCGCCTGCTCGGGCACAACCGGGTGGCTGAAATAAGAGCCTTGCCCCTCGCCACACCCGTGGCGCTGTAGAAAGTCGAGCTGCGAAGCCGTCTCCACTCCTACCGCAATGACTCGCTGCTTCAAGCTCTTTCCGATACTGATCATCGCGCCCACAAGGGTTGACCCTTCGGGATCCGCCGTGATCTCCTGCACGAACGATTGACCGACTTTCAGAGTGTCCACCGGAAAACGCCGCAGATAAGTAAAGCTGGAATAACCCGTACCAAAGTCATCGATGGCCAACCGCACCCCCATCGCCCTCAGCGCGGATAGTGTGACAACAGCAGACTCTGCGTCCTGCATCAATACGGTCTCGGTTAGCTCCAGTTCTAAATTTTGCGGCTCCATCCCAGTTGCGATCAACGCGGCCCGAACTCCTGATAGAAAATCCTTGGACTGGAATTCAACTGCGGACACGTTCACTGAAATCGGTACCACTCCGAACCCCGAATTGCTCCACTCTAGGGCTTGTCGGCATGCTTCTACCAAGACCCACTGTCCGATGTGCAGAATCAAACCGCACTCTTCCGCGATTGGCACGAAGGTCGACGGAAATAGCATCCCCCGCTCCGGATGTTGCCAGCGGATCAGCGCTTCCATCCCCGCGACCTGACCTGTCTGTAGATTGATCTTGGGCTGGTAGTGCAGCAAGAACTGGTTCCGCCCGAGGGCATAGCGCAAATCCGCTTCCAACAAGACTCTCTGTGCCAGTCTTGTGGTCATGTCTCTTCGGAAGGACAGGTAGCTATTGCGACCACCTTGCTTGGCTTCGTACATCGCGACGTCCGCCTGACGTATCAAGCTTTCTGCGTCCTGCCCATCGGCGGGGTAGGTGCTGCCCCCAATGCTGACGTTGATGTCCAGACTTTTATTATCGATAATATGCGGGGACGCTATCGCCCTTAGAATTTTTCGCGCGGTGACCGCTGCGTCCTCCTCGTGCTCCACTTGAGAGAGTAGAATCAGAAATTCGTCTCCGCCCAGACGGCTTACCGTGTCCGTCCGCCGGATACAAGCCGTCAATCGGCCGGCGACCGACCGCAGTAGTTTGTCCCCAACGCCGTGGCCCAGGGTGTCGTTGATCCTCTTGAATTGATCTATATCGACAAACAGCACCCCGAGTTGTTTTTTCTGACGCTCCGCCAGTGAAATCGCTTGCGTCAAGCGGTCGTCGAACAGCGTTCGGTTCGGCAACTGAGTCAGGACATCATGTTGTCCCGCACGCGACATTTCGAGCGAAGCCGCCCGGGCCGTGCTCACGTCGCGGAAAGAAATCACTGCCCCGATGGCATCCCCGTCCTGGTCATGGATAATCGCAACTCGGTTTTCAATTCCAAATTCTAGGCCGTCTCGCCGAACCAGAGTGCAGTTTGTACACCTGGTCGTAGCTATCGCGCTTTTATCTCCTTGCGTGACAATTACTGCGACATTGGAAAGGTCCGCGCCGCTAGCACTATCGATAAGTCTGAGCACGTCCGCAACCGGACGTCCCAGTGCCTCCTCTCGAAACCATCCGGTCATCCTTTCTGCGAATCCATTTAGATAAGTGACATTGCCACATATATCCGTGCGCACGACTCCTTCTCCAATCAAGTCGAGGGTAATGGTCGCGAGTGCATTTTCTCGGCACACCGCCTGGGCCGCCCAGCGGTCCATCATCGTGCGCACCGTCCGTCTTAACCGGTAACCATCGGCTTGCTCCTTGAGCAGGTAATCCTGGGCGCCGCGCTGTACCGCTTGCCTGGCCTCTTGTTCTGTATCAGCCTCACTCAAGATCAAAATTGGCACACCAGGCGCAGCCTGAAAAAGCTTATCGAACGTCTCGACACCTTTGCCATCGGGCAGGTTCAGATCAAGCACTGCCGCCCCCACCCCTCCGTCACTCAGTCGCTCGATCCCACGAGAAAGTTCGGTAACCCACTCCACTAGGAACCGCTCTTCCGTCACGGAACCTAATTCGCCTAAAACTTTTGCCGCCGCATCTGTATCAGACGCAATCAGCAGGACACATTCGTAGCCCTTCGTATTCGGTGTAGGAAGTTGGCGTTCTTGACTTGCCATCTCGCAGAGTCTCCGGGGACGAATGCTGTACGATCTAGGCTAGCTTCGCTACTTTTGCCATCTTCGCTGTCGCGGCTACTTTAGCGGCAGCGGTTACTTTAGCGGCATCGGAAGCCATGAAGCGCAGCATCTGCTCCTTCAGTTGCGCATCCACCTCATCCGCGATCGTCACAACATCGGGAAGCACCTTTGTGAATTCCAAATGGTTCTGGCTCTTGTGCAACATCGTAAAAATGCTCACCTGGAGCAAACGAGATTCCTCCACCGCCATGGCCACGGTGTAGCCCTGTTGGGCCCGTAAATCGCCGTGGTGGGCGGCCGCCTGCGAAATCGGAGCCTTCGTTTCGTCGTCCAGACGCAACCGCACAATCACATCACGTAGAAGCTGAGGGAGATGGCCCGTGCGGTCCTCAAAACTCAAAGGGATAGCTTTTAGATCCGGCTCGTTTTCGACCCGGGCAAGCCATTCCTGAATTACCTCATCCAGGTCACGCTCAAGAATATCTGCCACAGTCGCAATAGTTACGGCACCGGCGCTCCCGCCAGCCACACGTGCAGAGTTTATAGACTTAGCCATGATCTCCTTTTGCTCACACTCTCTGTGATTCGCATTTAGACGTTAACAGCCGCGAGAATAAGTTTCTGATCAAGAATGATCACTCCCGCCCAGACGATATCGCCTGGCCCACTTCCATTGAGAGATGAGGGAAAGGTCGACAAAAAGGTGGCAGCACCCTTGCGCCGCGATTACCACCGCTTCCTTGGGCACGTCCATGCCGATATACTTGAGATCGCGACTCATGCAGTGGCCTCCTTGAGGGAAAGATCACTGAGGGAAAGTCATTCGCGCCTAACAGAGTCTTTCCCTCAAGGTAAAGTGCCATTCTTCAGCCGATTTGCCTATCTTCTTCTCTGATTCTCTGATTCTTGCACACACCCCATTGTCGAATCCGTTCAACAGGGCCGCTCTCTCATAATGCATTGAGAAATTGGGGTAGTGGTTGACCATCCTTGATGCGGTCCCGCTTGCGTAACTATTCCCAGATCGGGAATCTACCCACTTAATTTTCAAGCACTGTGCAATTGTGATCAATTCCCTAATATTCCGCGGTTGTAATTTGATTTTAAGGAGTTGATGGTTGGGAACCCACGCGACCCTCCTACGGTTACTCTCTGTTTTCCTCCGATGGTGCAGCTAAGACGCTGCGCCATATTAGCCATAGTCTATGCATTCGGAAATAGATCTGTGTATGCCTGGAACTGATGGTTATATTGCTGCCCGGTAAATAAGTACACGGTTGGCTTTGGTCGATTCTTAGATACTTAAACTAGTAGCAAGCCGACATTTGCTGGCAATAATTACTGGGCTTTGGAGTCGGACTCACAATGCACAGCAGAAGCAGTAAGGCTTTTAGCACAACGACTCTGTGGTAGCTGGTCCAGGCCCTCCCCCATGAAGTTGGCTTGAGTACGCTCTGCGCACTGCAATCAGTACAAAAGCGGGGAGAGGATGGCTAAATGGCAGTCCGGATGAAGAATGATCTGGCAAAAGGACACAAACGGGCAGACGAAGCGCTTAGTGCTTCTGAGGCCAGGTACCGTCGACTCTTTGAAACAGCCCAGGATGGAATACTGATTCTCGATGCGAACTCAGGGTTGATAATCGACGTAAACCCTTTCTTGATTAAACTATTGGATTATGCACGAGAAGACCTTATTGGCAGAACACTTTGGGACATTGGCCCATTTAGACAGATCGAAGCATCGAAGGTAGCATTTCTTGAGCTGCAGGAAAAGGGATATGTCCGATACGAGAATCTGCCACTTGAAGCCAAGAGTGGGCGTTGCGTCAACGTCGAGTTTGTCAGCAACGTGTACGGCGTAAATGGCCAGAGCGTAATCCAGTGTAATATTCGTGACATTACGTCACGCAAGCACGCGGAACAGGTGGACGAACTAATCCGACAATCCCAAAAGATGGAGGCCATAGGTCAATTGGCAGGGGGTGTTGCCCATGATTTTAACAACCTTCTCGGCGTGATCCTGGGGTACTGCGACCTCCTGGAGCTGCGGCTTGCTGCGGACGACTCGACGCGAAGGATGGTAGAGCATATTCACGATGCAGGTACCCGTGCTGCGACTCTGACGCGGCAGCTCCTGGCGTTCAGTCGTCGCCAGGTGTTGCGGCCCGTGATATTGAATTTGAACGGACTTGTGACCGAGATGGAAACATTGTTGCGACGGCTCATCGGTGAGAACATCGAAGTCGCCACTTCGCTGTTCCCAGATCTAGGTTATGTCAAAGCCGACCCCTCTCAGATTGAGCAGATACTGATGAATCTAGCGGTCAACGCGCGCGATGCAATGCCAAGTGGCGGCACAATCACAATCGAGACCACCAACGTAGAGTTCGACGATAGTCATGCGCGCTTGCACGTCGAGATTAAGCCTGGCTCCTATGTAATGCTGGCTATGAGTGATACAGGCATAGGAATGGATAGTGACACTCAGGCTCGTATTTTTGAGCCATTCTTCACAACCAAACCACGTGGTAAAGGCACAGGTCTCGGGTTGTCGACAGCCTATGGCATTGTGAAGCAGAGTGCCGGTTATATATGGGCGGACAGCGAACCGGGTAGAGGAACGACGTTCAAGGTATATCTGCCCCGTGTCGAGGGTGAACCAGAGCTCCTCAGACGGGATGAGCCACTAGCCATACAAGGTGGATCGGAGACGATCCTGTTGGTTGAGGATAACGCTCCTTTGCGAGAACTGGCACGAACAATGCTCGTAGGATTTGGGTATTCTGTGCTGGATTCAGGGAGCCCCTTTGCGGCGATTAGCATCGCAGAGCAGCATCAGGGACCGATAGCCTTGCTAATCACTGATGTTGTGATGCCTGAGGTCAGCGGTCGCGCTCTTGCAGAAACGCTAGCACCAGTAAGGCCTGAGACGAAAGTGCTCTATATGTCTGGATACACGCATGACACGAGTATTGAACAAGGAGGACTCAAAGCGGGATGCTCGCTTCTCGAAAAGCCGTTCACGCGAGATGGTCTGGCGAAAAGAGT
>JAUTWY010000508.1 GCA_030838305.1 Acidobacteriaceae bacterium | reverse complement strand
GATCGGCCCGTTGCGTTGTTTAGAAATAATGATCTCGGCCTTGCCCTGCAAGTCGGGATCGTCCTGCTTGTAGACCTCTTCGCGGAAGATAAACATTACCAGGTCGGCATCCTGCTCAATGGATCCCGATTCACGCAGGTCGGCGAGTTGAGGACGATGATCTCCGCCCCGGCTTTCTGGCGCGCGGCTTAACTGCGACAGCGCAATCACTGGAACGCTGAGTTCCTTGGCCAGCGCTTTCAGTCCGCGCGAGATTGCCGACACCTCCTGCGTGCGGTTTTCGTAGCGCTTGCTGCCGCCCGACATCAGCTGCAAGTAATCCACGATGATTAAGTCCAGCTTGCCCTGCGATTGTTTTAGACGCCGCGCTTTGGCGCGCATCTCACTGAGCGAAATGCCGGGCGTGTCATCGATAAAAATCGGAGCGTGCGCCAACTGTTCCATGGCGCGCACCACTTTGCGCGTGTCGTCCTGCCACAGCGAACCGGTGCGCATTTTGTGCGCATCCACTTTCGCCTGTGAACAAAGTAAACGCAACAATAGCGCTTCGCGCGACATCTCGAGCGAGAACACTCCCACCACCTGCTGGTCTTCCACCGCGGCATTCTCGGCAATGTTCATCGCGAATGCCGTCTTGCCCATCGAAGGCCGCGCCGCGATGATCACCAGATCGGATCGCTGCAGCCCGCTGGTCATCTCATCGAGATCGGTGTAGTGCGTGGCGAGTCCGGTAATTCGTTGGCCCCGTTGCAGCAACGCGTCCACCGAACCAAACGACTCGCGGACGATTTCCTGCACGCCCATGAACCCGCGCCCAATCCGCTTCTCTGAGAGCTGGAAGATCGCAGCCTCGGCGTCACTGAGCACTTCCTCCGCCGCATCGGATTGATCCGCCGCCCTCGCAATCGCAGTATTGGCCGCATGAATCAGCCCGCGCAGCAGCGCTTTGTCGCGAACAATTTTTACGTAGTGCTCGATGCTGGGCCGGTCGGGAACACCGTGCAGCAGGCTCGACACATAGCCCACGTCGCCGATGGGCTGCAGATCCTTATGCCGGTCAAGCTCCTCAATCAGCGTGATCATGTCGATCGGACGTGAAGACTCCGCCAGATCGACCATCCGTGAATAAATCCGCCGGTGCGAATCCAGCGAGAAATCCTCGATCCGCAAATGCTCCGCTGCCTGGTTGTAGGCAAAATTGTCCAGCAGGATCGCGCCCAGGATCGAGCGCTCCGCTTCTACGTTCGCCGGAAGAGTGCTGATGCTGTAGTCGGTAGTGGCCACGCTATTTTATTTTTCCCTCAAGATCTCTGCCAGAACACTAACTCGATGCGGCTTGTGAATGCGAGGCGCATCCTCTGGAAATCCAAGCCGGATTCCAAAAAAGTCGGCGCCTGCTTCCATCCTCAATGCCAACAAAGTTTCCACAAAATTACATATAGGAGAACAAAAGGCGAAGCAGAAGTCAAGCCACAAAACAAATGCGGCCCAGACCAGCCATCTGAGCCGCATCGTTCGTGGATCTCTCTCGTTTGCCTCCCCACCGCGAGGCGCGGCGGGACGACGGCACTGGTCCGACAGCGCTCCCGGGGGAGTGCCACTTTTACCAGTACGAAGTGCAGAATGCGATTCGTAGAATCGCTTTCCGCACCCTATGCGGCAGCCAGCGGCCCGACCTGCTCAAAGAGCAGGAAGTGGAGAAGGCCGCAATGCCCGGGCAACCAGCACGCGCTCGCGCGCATTTCCGATTTCCCCTGGCAATTCACCCTCGAGAATTGCCAGCTGCCACCAGCGTCACCGCAATCCATCGTTTGGCAAGCCTTGAGAATTCCAACGTTTTCGGTGAAGCCACTTTGGGGCACAAGGTTCTCCGGCGCAACTGAAAAACTATCCGCCATTGTGCAGAACCTGTGGACGATGAGACTTGCTTGTGGAATGCTGAGGAAAACTGCGGGCGAATCGCGCGAACCCAAGATCTGCCCGCCAGAATTTACGATAACGTAGACACTGTGAAACAATTTTCATCTCCCCGGTGGCGACGCAAATGGAATTTCAATTTTGACAATTCCCAGACATTTCCAGCCATCGGTTGCTGTACGCTGCGCCCTTAGGCTCGACTTGGAGGTATGCAACCATGAGCCGCAACTTCACCTCTTCTGTTGCGTTGGTTGTGATTCTGTCCTTCGCTGCGTGCGCCAGATTCGCTCTTGCCGCCGCTGTTTCCGTCTCTCCATCCGTGGGTCCGCCTTCTACCAGCGCCACTGCCTCCGGCTCGGGATTCACGGCCGGGGAAACAGTGAACCTGGTGTTCGATGTCTCCGCAGCCGGCTCCGCCACCGCTGATGCGTCGGGGACCTTCACGAAGACTGTGCTGATTCCGAGAAACGCGCAGCCCGGTTCCCACTCCATCCAAGCCACGGGCCAAAGCAGCGGGCTTAGCGCCTCCGCTCCCTTCATGGTGCGCACCAACTGGGCATCGTTCAAGAACGGCTTCTCCCGCGTCGGAGTGAATCCATTTGAGAACACCATTGACAAGACCAACGCGAAGTTTGTGACCTTCGCGTGGGAAGGCATTCTCGCAGACTTGGTGGATTTCTCCTCGCCAGCGGTCGTCAACGGTGTGGTCTACGTTGGTTCATTCGACGGCAAACTATATGCGTTCAGTGCCAATGGCTGCGCGCCGCAGACCAGTTGCCAGCCGCTGTGGACCGGCGCTACTGGGAACGACATCACGTCCTCGCCGGCGGTTGCCAACGGCGTGGTCTACATTGGCTCCGCCGACCACAGACTCTATGCCTTCCCCGCGAAGGGCTGCGGCAACGCAACCTGTGCTTCGCTTTGGACCGGGAGGATTGGCGGCGCCATTTTGCAAAGTTCTCCGCTGGTAGCCAGTGGAGTGGTTTATGTCGGAGCGTACGACAGCAAGCTCTACGCCTTCGCCGCCGCAGGCTGCGGCACCTCCACTTGCAATCCTTTGTGGACGGGCGCCACCGGGGGCCACGTCACGTCCTCGCCCGCGATTGCGAATGGCGTGGTCTACGTCGGCTCGGAAGATGGCAAGCTTAACGCCTTCAGCGCTGCCGGCTGCGGCGCCAGCACTTGCTCAGCGCTGTGGACTGGCCAGGCTGGAAGTGCCGTCTTCGAATCCGGCCCGGCGGTCGCAAATGGCGTAGTGTACATCGGTTCGTTTGACGGGAATCTCTCCGCCTTCAACGCGGGAGGATGCGGCCAATTATCCTGCCCGCCGCTTTGGCGGGGCACCACGAGCGGCATCATCACGGGTTCGCCGTCAGTCGCGAACGGCGTCGTCTACATTGGATCGGACAATTTGCTATACGCTTTCAAAGCCGCTGGCTGCGGAAGCTCCACCTGTACGCATCTTTGGCTCGGTCAGCCGGACGGCAGCCAGGCCGCCATCGTCTCCGCCCCGACGATCGCCAACGGCCTGGTCTACGTCAGCGAGAACAACGGCATGGTGATGGTCTTCAACGCCTCCGGCTGCGGCTCCTCTCTCTGCCTGCCTCTCACGCAACTGTTCACGCAGAACGAACCCATCGTCTCTTCTTCTCCTACGGTCGTGAACGGCACAGTCTACTTCGGCTCGGCAAACCAACAGGTCCCACCAATCGGGAGATTGTATGTATTCAAGCGCTCAAGGTGAAGCGATGCTGGCGCGCGGCCGTCGCTGCATTCTCACAGACGTTTGTCATCCCGAGCATCGCGAGGGACCTTCGTTCTGTCAGCGGCATCGTCGACGGAAGGATTTCCTGCCTTTGTTTTGAAAGGGCGCGGCTTCGAGCCGCGCCGTCCAGGAACCTGAAAGAATCGAAAAAGTATGCAGCACCGTGGAAGAGCGGCGCTTGATCGCCGCGTGAATCGCCCAAAATGCAACGGGCTTTAGCCCCGGTGGTTGTATTTGTCGGGTCCCGATCAAACCTCCGATAAACTTGCGAAGATAAAACTCCCTTCCTCGATCAAGAAAGCGGCACAGCGCTTGGCGAAAGAAGATCGCGTCTCCTTGAATCAGGGATTGCCTCGGCCGTCGCGCAAAAGGTGGGAGTCGTGGAGACCGCGGCCGACTTCTTCAACAAGCGGGTTGCGCGCGTTCTCAACGGCAAGGCCGGAATCTCCACCGCCGTGGCCATCCGTCTGGCGGCCGCCCTGGGCACCACTCCAGAGCTGGGGATGAATATGCAGTCGCGGTACGACCTGTGGCGGGCGCGGCCGGCGATGAGTATCAAGCTCGACGAAAATCGTGCCCGCTACTATCTGCCTGCTCCCGTACGGAACTCTTGCATCTGGCTTTGCGCTCCGGTGCCAGTGCCCTTGCCTTGGCCAGTTTGAACGATGAAATAATACGGGGTGTTTGGCGTCAGATTTTTGACCCACACGGTATGGTTATAGTCGCCGTTCCGCTCCCGCTTGCCACCCCACGGCTGTTCGGCGGTCTGGGACAAAGCATTTGGGTTGGTTCCATACCTGACGATGCTGCTGCCTGGCGTCTCCGTGGACCAAGCAATTTCGGCTGAGGTTGCCGTGACTTGTTTTACCTGCGGGCCGTCGGTGATGCGTTCCGCTTGAGCGCTGTTCTGCGCCGGGGCTGCAAACAAAAACAGAACCATTGCGATAAAACCTGCCATAGCGTTCTTCTTCATAAGTTATCCCTCCGGTAATGGCCTGCCCGTCATGCGCGCAGGGATCTGTTCACCTTTGCGCTCACGCAATGGTGGCGGCGAGGTCATCGCGTGATTCAGATGCCACTCTTTGCCTTTGCGGATGGCGGCTCAGTTGATAAATGTGGCCGCAGAGACGAGGATGCGAGCGGATCGGCCTACGCGTTTGA
>JAUTWY010000478.1 GCA_030838305.1 Acidobacteriaceae bacterium | reverse complement strand
CGCGCTTGTTGCCCGAGCGAAAACCCTCACCCAGGCCCACCAGGAGAAGCAAGGAACCAACGCCCCAGGCGATACCGAACATGGTTAAGAATGAGCGCAATTTATGCACCCAGAGGGTGCGGAAGATCTGCGCGAAGATGTCGAGCAGCATCTGCATGTGCTGAAGATATTCTATTACCTAGTGGCCGGTTCCACCTCGATTGGCCGAGAACGCTACGAATTATCTTTGGGCGATGGCGGGCGGCTGGCCGAGGTTGCAGCGAATCGCCCGAAGCCTCGGAAATTAGGCACCTTGGAGCGTTACCGAAGTTTACGTCATTGCCTATAAATCATTGTTACTAAACCTGTTAGCTGGTTATTCTTGAATGCGTGGTACCTCGCCTGCCCGTTTTGGCGCGTACCCACGCAGAACTCAATGTCCACCAGCGCACACTCGTGGAAAGGCCTACCCATCGGCGCCAAGGCTTTTGTCGGCTTGGTGATTGCTGGTGGCATGGCATCCTTGCTTGAGGCAGCGATTCACCAAAGCAGTAAAAACATCGCGGAGTTCATCTGCTATCTCGGCATCGCGGTCCTGGCATCGCGGCTGCGCGTTATTCTGCCCGGAATTACCGGCACCATGTCAGTGAACTTCCTGTTCATCCTGGTGGGTATCGCGGAGCTGAGCTACTCGGAAGCGCTGACGTTAGGCGCGATTTCCATGCTGGCGCAGAGTTTCTACCCATCGCGGCCGACCGGCATCCAGTTGGCGTTCAACGTATGTGCAGGAGCGTTATCCACCGCTCTAGCCTACGTTGTTTATCACAATCCTCTGGCCAACGAGTACATCTCCAGCCGCCCGCTGATTTTGTGCCTGGCGGCGTCTACATACTTTATTGTCAATGCCGGATCGATCGCGGCCGTCATTTCATTCAGCGAGGGCAAGCCCCTGCAGCAGATTCTGGTGGATTGCTATTTCTGGTCGTTCCCATACTACCTGCTCGGGGCCGGTATCGCCGGAGTGATTGGATGGTTCAATCGCCAGTTCAACTGGGAAACGTCGCTCCTGTTCGTTCCCGCCATTTATGTTATTTACCGCTCCTACCGCTTGTACCTGGGAAAATTAGAGGACGAGAAGCGGCATGTGGAGGAGATTGCCGACCTGCACCTGCGAACCATTGAAGCGCTTGCGCTGGCCATTGAAGCCAAGGATCAAACTACCCACGACCACTTGCAACGGGTGCGGATCTACGCCATCGAGGTGGCGAAGGAACTGGGGATGACCGGGACCGATCTGGAAGCGCTGCATGCCGCGTCATTGCTGCACGACATCGGCAAGCTCGCAGTGCCAGAACATATCATCGCCAAACCCGGACGGCTGACGCCGGAAGAATTCGAGAAGATGAAGATTCACACCATCGTGGGGGCGGAAATTCTGGAACGCGTCCGGTTCCCCTATCCGGTCGTGCCGATCGTACGAGCCCATCATGAAAAGTGGGATGGGAGTGGCTATCCCTACGGATTGAAGGGAGCGGAGATTCCCATCGGGGCGCGCATCCTTTCCGCCGTCGACTATCTAGACGCGCTGGCTTCCGACCGGCAATACCGGCGCGCAATGCCGCTGGACGAAGTGATGAAGCGGCTTTCGGCAGAGTCGGGGAAGTCGTTTGATCCGAAAGTGGTGGACGTCCTCAAGAGACGTTACCGAACGTTGGAGAATTTGGCGCTGGCGCAGGCAGCGACCGGGGGAAATCTTGCGCTTCCCGCAGACCTCAAGATTACGCACGGGCAGGCTCCAGCGGCGGGATACGAGAATGCCACCGTTTCAGATACTCCGGGCCGGGAAGCCAGCTTTCTGTCGTCGATCGCGGCGGCGCGCCAGGAGGCGCAATCGCTGTTTGAATTGAGTCAGGATCTGGGAGCGTCGCTGAGCCTGGGGGAAACGCTTTCAGTTTTCTCGGTGAAGCTCAAACCCATGGTCCCGTACGACGCCATTGCCATCTACATTCTGCGCGACGAAGTCCTGATGCCGGAATATGTGAATGGCGACAACTACCGTTTGTTCTCTTCTCTGCGGATTCCGCTGGGAGAC
The DNA here is from genome assembly GCA_030838305.1 of Acidobacteriaceae bacterium. GTDB lineage: Bacteria > Acidobacteriota > Terriglobia > Terriglobales > Acidobacteriaceae > Sulfotelmatobacter. Next base: position 15,105 of record JAUTWY010000478.1, on the reverse strand, counting down.
GGACTCTCAGGCTGGGTCGCGCAGAACAAGAAACCGATTGTGAACGGAAATCCTTCAGTGGAGCCGGGATACTTGAACGACCCTGACAAGTTCAGCACTTTGCGCTCCGCCCTGGCTTTGCCTTTGGAGGGAGTAGGTGGGGTGATCGGGGTGCTGGCTCTGTACCGCGCTGAACGCGATGCGTTTACTTCTGATCATTTGCGCATTCTGTTGGCGGTTAGCGGCAAGATGGCTTTGGCGATTGAGAATGCTCTCAAATTCCAACAGGCGGAAAGCTCCGCCACCACCGATTACCTGACTGGTCTGCCGAATGCCCGGTCGCTGTTCCTGCAACTCGATCGCGAACTGGCGCGCTGCAAGCGCGACAAAGAGTCGCTGACGCTGATGGTCTGCGACATGAATGGGTTCAAGAAGATCAACGACCGATTCGGGCACCTGGAAGGAAATCGTGTGCTGCGCCTGTTCGCGCAGGCATTGAAAGATAGCTGCCGTGAGTATGACTACGTAGCCCGTATGGGCGGTGACGAATTTGTGGTTATTGCTCCGGGCCTGCAGGCTGATACTGCGGCTAAGAAAGTCGAGCAGATTCGGCCTCTGGCGCGGCAAGCGGGGTTCGATGTTTGCGGGGAGGAAATTCTCTCACTGAGCGTGGGACTGGCCATTTCTCCGGAGGACGGCAATGACGCCGAGCAACTTCTGGCGCAGGCCGACCGGCGCATGTACATGGAAAAGCAGAAGCAGCCTTCGCAGAAAGATCAGCGGCTGCATACGCGGATGAAATGCCGGCTCACTATTGAGCTCCATCCTCAGGGCAGCGCGGCGCCGATTTTTGGCAATTTGATCGACGTGAGCCTGGGCGGCTGTTATGTGGAAACCAGTGCGATCCTCACTCCGGGATCCAGCCTGAAGCTGGTGTTCTCAATCGATGACGGCACTTTGAACGCGGAGGGTACGATCGCGCGAGTGCATCCCGGCTCGGGAGTAGCGGTGCAATTCAAAGAGATGAGCCGCGAGTCACGGGAAAAAATGTACCGCATTCTCGAGTTTGTCCAGAGTAAGACTACCCTCTACAACGACCGGTACATGCAGAATCTCCTCAAGCGCTAAGGTGTTTGCCCGGCTCGCCCGCCGCTTGAAGCCCATCTCAACCAACCGTACACTTATAGAAGATGCATGCCCATGTTCATAGCGGAAGCGGGCCCAAGCGAGTGCTCAAGATCTCGCTGGGCGTAACCGCAGCCTACATCGTGCTGCTGGTGGTTGCAGGCATCCGCGCCCATTCACTGGCACTGCTCTCCGAAGCGGGACACAATCTCTCTGACTTCTTGGCCCTGCTGCTGTCGCTAGTGGCGGTTTATTTGCAGTCGCGCCCGGCCAGTTCGACCAAAACCTATGGCTACCATCGCGCCGGAGTATTGGCTGCGCTGGTAAATGCAGTATCGCTGGTTGCGGTCGCGTTCTTCATTTTTTACGAGGCATTCCGCCGCCTGCAGCATCCTCAGCGCGTTGATGCCTCGGTGATGATGTGGGTCGCCGCCGCGGGGGTGTTGCTGAACGGGGCAATCTCCGTGCTGCTTTATCGCTCGGGCGGGCGCTCCGGAGGCGACGTCAACATTCGCAGCGCGCTGCTGCACGAAGTGGGCGACACGCTCTCCACCGCCGCCGTCATCGCCGGAGGCTGGGCCATTCTGGTCACGGGCCACTCGTGGATCGACTCCGCGCTTTCATGTGGAATCGGAGTGCTGATCCTATGGTCCGGCTTCGGCATCGTGCGCGAGACGCTGAATATTCTGCTGGAAGGCACGCCGCGCGGGGTGAAGCTTGAGCTGGTTGAGAGCGCCATCCGCTCCATCGACGGGGTCAACGATGTACACGATCTGCACTGCTGGAGCATCGGGTCGGAGACTCGCGCACTCTCCTGCCACATCGCAATTGCCGACATCCCGCCCTCAGTCAGCGAGCGCATTTTGCGCGACGTGAAGGACTGCCTGCAGCTCAACTTCCGCATCAACCACACTACCATTCAGTTCGAACATGTGGAATGTGAAGTGGCGCATGGGTGTGTGATTCCGGTGGGGGAAAGCGAAGGGCATCAGCACCACAGCCATTAGCCACTTGCCTCAGGGTTTTCGAACTGGTTCACTTATTCTGCTTCTCGTAAATCTCCCGCGCCTGCTCAATCGTATCTGCCTCATCCGCCGTCTTATCAGGCCTGAGCCGGACGATCCGCGGGAAGCGCAGCGCGTAGCCGCTGTCGTGCCGCTCGGACTGCATCATGTTGTTGAACGCCACTTCTAGCACAATCTTCGGCTCAACGGTGCGCCGGAAGCCTTGATCTTCAAGCGTGTGCTCCAGGAACCACTTCGTCATTTCGGCGATTTCAACGTCGGTCAGCCCTGAGTACGCCTTGCCGATATTTACCAGGCGGTCTTTGTTCGTATCCCATACGGCAAACGTGTAATCGCTGAGCACGCCGATGCGCTTGCCGTGACCGTACTCGACCGCGGTCACCACAACGTCGAGCGTGGCCAGTTCGCGCTTCATCTTCAGCCAGGATTTGCCGCGCTTTCCCGGAGAATACGTCGAGGCCAGGTCTTTGATCATCAGTCCTTCGTTGCCCCGAGCTTGCGCGGCGGCGAAGAGTTCTTCCAACTCCTCCGGAGATACAGCACGAAATACTGGGGCGCGAATGATATTGGGGACCGTTGTTTCTGCCTCTGACCCAAAGCCCAACGTTCCTTGCAATTCTTTCGTTTTTCTATGTGACCCTGTGCCTCTGTGGTGAATGACTTTTCTTTCCGCCAACACTAACGCATCTAAAATCCGCGCCCTCTCGCGCAGCGGACGATCAATCAGCAAGTCGCCTCCTGTGTAAAGAACGTCGAACACCAGATACGCCACGGGAACTTCCCGAAACATTTTTCCGCTCACTTTTTTTCGCCCCAGCCGCTGCTGCAACACTGAGAAGGGCCGCGCCCGGCCAAGCCTTGCGGCCTTCTCCTCTCCTGCTTCAGAGAAGGTTTTATCCACCACTTCCCGCGCCCGCGCGGGGTTCGGGGGATATTCCCATGCCACAATCTCGCCATCGAGAACCGCATCCTGCGGCAGACCCGCGAGGGTATCCGGCAATTCCGGGAACGACTCCGTGATCTCGTCCCGCGTGCGCGAAAAGAACCTCACTTCACCATCGGAAACGTGCGCCTGCGCTCGAACCCCGTCGTATTTGTCTTCCACGGCAGCTTCGACGAAATAACTCAGCCCTTCTTCCGCCGATTCGATTGGACTGGCCAGCATGAATCCCAGCGGATGAAACATCCTCATCTTCGCTTCGGAGAGCTTGCCTTCGACCGCCAGACGCAGCGTCTCGCCAATGTCGCCCAGCAGCATGTTCGCGCGTTGCACTTCGGCAAGGGTGCCGCCGTACGCTTTGGCAATCGCCTCTTCGACCAGGCTTTCTTTCAGCCCAATCCGCAAATCGCCGGTCATGATTTTCACAATGTATTTCGCTTCGAGCGGGGTGGCTCGCTGGAGCACGTCACAAACCAGAACCGTCTTCTCCGCAGGTCCGCGCGCCGCGGAGATTTGACGAAAAGCGCGGCTTACTTCCAGAACATTCACGCCTTGTCCGCTTCGCTCCGGCAGAAGTTCGCCGGCGACGGAGCCTAAATCGCCGTGCTTGCGATATGCGGCTGTGAGCGCAGCTTCGTTTTTCCCGGAAAGCTCTTCCACAACGCGCCACAATAAAGCACCACCGACTTGTAACGTTGCCTCTTCCCAGGCCGGAAATGGCCTTCCGGAAAGAAACACTGCCGACACAGCGGCCTCGTCCGGGGTGCACGACTTCAAGTATTCCGCGACAATCGCCGTCTTCTGCAGCTTCTTTGTAGTGGAGGCAATTGCCTCGCAGGTTTCTGGCAGCGTGCGCATGGATTTGAAGATGCTATCCGCAACGAGAATAAAGGAAACCGTTGAACCCTGCTTGGCGCGTAAATGCTGTCGCATCTGTCTCTTAACGTCCATCGGTTCGCGGGTGAGGGCCGCCTTCCCTTGTGATAACCTAGGGTTTGGCGCTTTTCCGGCCTCCGGAGCATCTAACGACCGTGCGTTCTTGGCGAAATTTCGTGCGTTTCCTGGTGGCCGTGCAACTTCTTCCCGCGCTTGAGAGCGGCGAAGAAACGCTGGTCGGCGGACAAGCCGTCCTCGAAGGGGTGATGATGCGCTCGCCGCACGCCTGGGCCATTGCTTGCCGAAAGCCGTCCGGTGAAGTGGTCACCATGAGCGAGCCTCTGGAGCGTCCTTCGGAAAAGCATAAGTGGATGGCCTGGCCCATCGTCCGCGGAGTCATGACGCTCGGCTATGCCATGTCCCTCGGCTATCGCGCCCTGCGCTTTTCTGCCAACGTCGCGATCGAAGACGCAATGCAGAGTGAAACAGATCACGTAGAGACAGTGGCCTCGGCTGTCCCGCCGAAGCGAAGCGAGGCGGAACCTATCCCTACCGCGCCCGCCAAGGTGCAGACGCGAGAAAAAGCCGCAGCCCTCAGCGGATGGCTCGCCGCCGTTAACGTGGTTATCTCGCTCGCATTCTTCATTTTCATGTACAAGCTTGTTCCGCTACTGGCGACGACCGAGTTGAAGAAGTGGAACCCGGCTTTCGGCGGCCAGATCATGTTCAATCTGGTGGATGGCATCATCCGCCTGCTCCTGTTCTTGTTGTTCATCTGGGGCGTTTCGCTATTTCCCGACATTCGCCGCGTCTACCAGTATCACGGGGCGGAGCACAAGACAGTTTTCGCCTTCGAGAACGGCGACCCGCTCGAAACCGGCGCAGTCCAGAAATATTCGACGTACCATCCCCGCTGCGGGACCAGCTTCCTGATGACGGTCATGCTGATCTCGATCGTCTTCTACATGATGTTCCCGGTCACGACGCTGTGGGCACGCTTCGCGGTGCGCATTGCGATGTTGCCCGTGATCGCGGGCGTCTCCTACGAGATTATCCGCTTCGCCGCCAAGCATCGCGGCTCGCTGTTTGCACTGATGACCGCCCCCGGGCTCTGGCTGCAGCGCATTACCACCCAGCCTCCGACGGACGAGATGGCGCAATGCGCCATCGATGCTCTCGACCAGGCCATGATTCTGGAAAAGGATCACGGCGGCGAACTGGTAATTGCCTAGGGGGATTCCCCCCAAACGTTCTCAGTTCCCAGCAAAAGCCCTAGAATGACCTCTGTCCCCAAAGATGGAATTCTGAAGAACTGCCATAACAAGGGAGACTAGGTTCAGGACCGAGAACCGAGAACTGAGAACTGAGAACCGAGAACTGAGAACCGAGAACTCGATGTTTGAACGACTCGACCAAATCGAAGCCCGATACGAAGAGCTGACCAGCGCCCTTGCATCGCCGGATATCGTCAACGACTCGGCGAAATACCAGAAAACCGCCAAGGCGCACAGCGAAGTGGCGGCGATTGTGGAGAAGTATCGGGAATACAAGGATCTGACGCGCGGCATCGCCGAGAGCAAGGCCATGCTGACGGAAGAAAAAGATCCCGAGATGCGGGCTTATGCTCAGGAAGAACTCAGCAAGCTGGAGCCGCGCGTGGCCGCTATCGAAGAGGAATTAAAAGTCCTGCTGCTGCCGAAGGATCCCAACGACGAGAAGAACATCATTCTCGAAATTCGCGCTGGCACCGGTGGAGACGAGGCCACGCTGTTTGCCGCCGAAATCTTTCGCATGTACACCCGCTACGCGGAAACCCAGCGCTGGAAGGTCGAGGTGCTCTCCTCGTCTGAGTCGTCGGCGGGCGGCCTGAAAGAAGTGATTGCCATCATCGAAGGCCACCGCGTTTTTTCGCAGCTGAAATACGAAAGCGGCGTGCACCGCGTGCAGCGCGTGCCCGCCACCGAGCAGCAGGGACGGGTTCACACCTCCGCCGTCACGGTTGCGGTGCTGCCCGAAGCTGAAGACGTTGACATCAAGATCGAAGCGAAGGATCTGCGGATCGACACTTTCTGCTCCTCCGGGCCCGGCGGCCAGTCGGTGAATACGACGTATTCCGCCGTCCGGATCACGCATATTCCCACCAACACGGTGGTCAGTTGCCAGGACGAGAAGTCGCAAATCAAGAATCGCGAAAAGGGTATGCGCGTGCTGCGCTCCCGCCTCTACGAAATCGAAATGGAAAAGCAGCAGCAGGCGCTGGCCAAGGAGCGTAAGGCCATGGTTGGTTCCGGCGACCGCAGCGAGAAGATTCGCACTTATAATTTCCCGCAGAACCGCGTCACTGATCACCGCATCGGCTTCACCCTGCACCAACTCGAAGCTGTGATGGATGGGAAACTGCAGCCATTGATTGAAGCCTTAACCACACACTATCAGGCAGAGAAGTTGAAGCAGGAAGCCGCCAGCGTGGTGTGATCTCGTGTGGGAACGGTTCCCTGTGGCAAGCTCCGGGCAAACCTTCACCTGTCTCTGGGTGCAGCCCGGCAGTTTGGGTCGTTGTTCCCGTGAAGGAGAAGACATTGTCCGATTTGCACTCAACTCTGTCAGCAGCTCTCACCAACCGTTACACCGCGAATTCAGCCCGAGTCCGTGAGCTCGCCGCACTCCTGACCAATGCCCAGTTCTGGCAGAAACCATTTCCTTTCGGCAACAGTTTTGGGCACTTGGTTTTGCACCTCACGGGAAACTTGAACTACTACATTGGCGCTCAGATCGCGAAGACCAGCTACGTTCGGGACCGCACGCGGGAGTTCAACGATCCGAACCCTCCGTCGAAGGACGAGGCCCTTAAACGCTTCGATGCGGCGGTTGCAATGGTGGTGAAGACCGTTCAAGCGCAATCATCTGACGACTGGTCGGCCGAATATTCAGGGGCGGGCGCTGATGCGAGGAATCGTCTTGCAATGATCTTGCAGTGTGCCGCGCACATGCAGCACCACATCGGCCAGATGATCTACTTGGGGTACGAATTGCAAACCCAAGCGACGAGCGGAGGAAAATGAATTCCCACTTTTTCAAACCATGCCGTGCGTGTTCTCCGTGTTCTATATGGTGAAATGGATTGGTGCGGCTTAAACAAGCTCTAACCTCCGCGATCACGCTCCTCACAACGGAAGAAGTTCCTTCCCCGAGAATGAACGCGGAATTACTCCTGATGTTCACGCTGGGCTGTGATCGCGCTTATCTCTATGCGCATCCCGAGCGAGAACTCAGCACGGAGGAACAAGGCCGCTACGACGTCGCGCTTGCTGAGCGCGCCCGCGGCGTTCCGGCGCAATACATCACTAGCCACCAGGAATTCTGGGGGATGGACCTTATCGTCTCGCCAGCCGTGCTGATTCCCCGTCCCGAGACGGAGCATGTGATAGAAACCGTGTTGGAGCTTGTAAATGTGAACCGGGGGGGCGGGCAAGCTAAGACAGTTCGAGGTGAACGCCGGCCCCAAGCGAACCCGCTCCGCATCGCTGATGTTGGCACGGGCTCGGGCTGCATTGCCCTGGCACTTGCGAAGGAATTGCCTCTTGCCGAAATCGAGGCCACTGACATTTCTCCCGCCGCTCTGGAAGTCGCCCGCGCCAACGCGGCCCGCCATCAACTCGAATCCCGCATTCATTTTCACCAACGCGATCTCCTCGAAGGCTTCCATCCGGCGAGCTTCGATTTCGTTGTCTCCAACCCTCCCTACGTCGGCGAATCCGAAGAGGACCAAGTCCAACTCGAAGTCCGCAAGTTCGAACCGCGCAACGCCGTCTTCTCCGGCCCAAGTGGACTGGAGGTCATGGAGCGACTCATCCCGCAAGCGCGCACTGCGCTCACACCGGGTGGCTGGCTGGTGATGGAAATCAGCGGCACGATTGTTGAAGCGGTGAAACATTTCTTGCTTGACTGGGAAGATCTTCGTATCACTCCCGATCTGCAATCGATTCCTCGAATCGTGCAGGCGCGAAAACGACCCTAACGTTCAGCTGCCGACTCCGGTTCCTTGATGTTCACAGCTGACGTCCGGGTGCTGACTCTCCATCACCGTGCGGAATACCGCTACCGGCTTGCCGTATGCAAGTTCCTGCATACAACGCTCTAGTTTTAGCGCCTTCCATGTTTTGTCTTGACGCGCGGGCCTGCCGGTGGCTTACTACTAGGCCTACCTAGTACTTGCCGTTTGTCGTATCGCTGTCGTCAAGGGCTCGGTGCAAAACAAAGGAGACTTAAAGAATGAAGCGACCAAAGTTTGCGCGATTTGTTCCCCTAGCCTTTGCAGTCAGCATTTTTGCCTCGGTATTTGCATCGGCACAAATGTCCCCTGCAAAGGTCCTCGCGATTGACAATACCGTCCAACAGGTCAAAACCAGCGCCGCAAAGCTCGATGCACGGCATCAACAAATGCTGGACGGTTACTCCAACGTCTTGCACATCGCAGATGTATGGCACTCCATGGGCATGCGCCTCACCACCCCCTCGTTCGTGGCTCGTCAAAAAAGCCCCGCTGGACTGCGGACGCCCCTGCCGGCCGGCGTTGTCGCAGCGTCTGATCCTTCCAGCGATCTGGATTTTTCCTCCTTCGGTGGCTTCACACAGAGCGAGACTTCGGTGGCGCGTTGCGGCAACACTGTCGTCGTCGGTTTCAACGACTCCGGCAGCGTATTTGAAACTCCATACTTCTTCAGCGGCACCGGCGGCCAGAGTTTCGCCGGCTTCAGCTACTCAACAGATGGCGGCGCCACCTTCACTGATGGCGGACCCACCAATCCCGGCCAAACTGACGGCAACTTCATGGGAGGCGATCCTGGCGTCACCTGCGCCGACGCCAACACTTTTTACTATTCGGAGATTTTTGACACGGTCAACGCGAATGGACATTTCGAAGCCGCGATCGGCGTAAACAAGTCCACGGACGGTGGCAAGACCTGGGCTGACCCCGTTGTAGCCGTGGGAAAGAACGGCGCCGCGCACCTCCTCGACAAACCCTGGTCCACCATCGATCCGACCCGAGGCCGCATCTACGTCTCCTACACTGACTTTGATTTTTCGGAGACGAACGGCTGCGGCACTAATTTCCCGGGTAGGACCGCTATCGAGTTCGTCAAGAGCGACGACGGCGGCACAACCTGGTCCACGCCACAGGTGGCATTCCAAGCCTGCGGTAATGCCGCAGTTCAAGGCTCCCAAATGGCGGTTGATTCTCACGGCACCCTGTACATTTCCTGGGTCAACCTGGGCTCCAACTTCCCGTTCGGGCCCCGTCAAGTTCAGATCGCCTCATTCAAGGCTAACGGCCTGACGCCTGTGATCACCGTCGAAGCCAACGTTCAGCCGGGAGGAGACTCCTACTATCTGCAAGGCGAATTCCGCGACTTCCTCGACATGAATATGACGATCGATCGTTCCGGAACCGCTACCGACGGCACCATCTACATCGTTTGGGCGGATGGACGCGACAAGATTGTGCCTGACGTTCTGGGCATCCAGGGCGCCTATGCCTACGACGACATATTGCTGAGGAGTTCGAGCGATGGCGGACAGACCTGGGGTTTCGCCCCTCTCAAAGTCAACACCGACATTCAGTCGCGTACGGGCAATGGCCACGATCATTACCAGGCGGCGGCCGCTGTCGACAAAACTGGCAAGCTCGCGGTGTGTTGGTATGATCGCCGCGACGACCCCGAAGATTTCGCCATCTCGCGTTACTGCGGGGAATCCACGAATGGCGGATTCAATTGGACCAGCGTGAACCTGGGGACCAGTCCGTTCGCTCCCACGCACGGCGGCGATATCTTCATCAACCCCATTTACATGGGCGACTATGACGTTTTGACCACCGACTTCACCGGAACAAATCCCGGCTTCATCGGTTCGTTCGAACTGCAAGGCGCTCAAGGCAACCCAGACGCTTTTGCCAACTCGATGCAATAGAATTGAGCGCGCTACGTTGATTCTTACGGGGCGGCTTCGGCCGCCCCGTTTTTTCTGGGTGCTCAGCGATAAGGTGAACAGCGATATCGTCCTAGGCTGGTCGCAGACCGCTAAGTCGTCGCCGGTAAGATTTCTTCCACGTCCACGATGTTCGTCGGATACTTGCCGGTGTAGCAAGCCGAGCAATAAGAGGTTTTTTGTCCCTCGCCGCAGGCTTTCTTGAGACCTTCCAACGAGAGATAAGCGAGCGAGTCGGCGCGGATGTATTCGCGGATTTCGTCGATCGATTTGTTGGCAGCGATCAGTTGACTCTTCGACGGTGTGTCGACTCCGTAGTAACACGGCGAAATTGTCGGCGGGCACGAAATTCGCATGTGCACTTCCTTCGCCCCCGCGCTGCGAATCATGCGGACGATCTTGCGACTGGTGGTGCCGCGCACAATGGAATCATCAATCAGGACCACGCGCTTGCCTTCCAGCAGCGAACGCACCGGATTCAGTTTCAGCTTCACCCCGAAGTCGCGCACGCTCTGACTCGGTTCGATAAAGGTGCGACCGACGTAGTGATTGCGGATCAGGCCGAAGCGGAATGGAAGGCCGCTTTCCGCTGCGTAACCAACGGCAGCCGTCACGCCCGAATCCGGCACCGGAACCACGAGATCGGCTTCCACCGGCGCCTCGCGCGCCAACTGCCGTCCCAACTCTTCGCGGCTCGTCTGCACGGCACGGCCAAAGACCATGCTATCGGGGCGCGAAAAGTAAACGTGCTCAAAGATGCAACTCGACTGCGGCGCTGTCGTCGAGTAAAAGAGCGAAGTGATGCCTTCGGGTCCGACCACGATTATTTCGCCGGGCTTCACGTCTCGCTCGTAGGTGGCGCCGATCAGATCGAAGGCGCAGGTTTCCGACGCGAAAACGATAGTGTCGCGCTTCCGGCCGTCCAGCGCGGGAATGCGTCCCAGGGCCAGCGGGCGGAAGCCGCGCGGATCGCGCGCCGCAATGATCCGGTCTGGACTCATCAGCACCAGAGAAAATGCGCCTTCTACGCGCCGCAGCGCGTCGGCGATGGCTTCCGGCAGAGTGTGCTCCCGCGAGAGCGCGATCAGGTGGACAATCACTTCGGTGTCGCTGTTGGTTTGAAAAATCGAACCCTGGCGTTCCAGTCGGCTTCTCACATCCGTCGCATTGATCAGATTTCCGTTGTGAGCGACGGCAATCGAGCCCTTGTTCGATTGCACCAAAATGGGCTGCGCATTCAGTAACGCCGAATCTCCCGCAGTCGAGTAGCGGGTGTGGCCAATGGCCAGCGTGCCGCGAATCTTCGAGAGGACATCTTCGGTGAAGATATCGGCGACGAGTCCCATCGCCTTGTGGACGCGCGAAGTCAGGCCATCGGAGGTGACGATGCCCGCCGATTCCTGGCCGCGATGCTGGAGAGCGTGCAGGCCAAGGTAAGCGAGTTTCTCCGCTTCGGGGTGGGCGAAGATGGCGACTACCCCGCACTCGTCGTGGAATTTGTCGGAGATCAGCATTTAGCTTTTAGCACTTAGCTCTTAGCCGTTAGCTCTTGGCTCACACCCGCACAGTCTGCCCCCACCCGTTCCGCATCTGTTCGCAGCGTCGATTCCAAAGCGCTTTCATACTTAGCATTCAATTCAGAAACCAGTGCCGAGACCAGCAACTTACCATCCAGCGAAATTTCTAGACGGTCGGAAATCGCTTCTCCAAGTGTTTCTGCCACGATTCCGTGATTCTCCGCTACCTCTTGGATTCGCGAAACACGAGCACGGTCGCAAGAGATCACGATTCTGCTTGCATCTTCTCCAAACAGCACAAACTCCGCCGGAAGCCCGTGGGACGCCAGTTTTACGCGAGCACCCACGCCTTGGGCGAAGGCTTTTTCTGCCAGAGTCACCGCGAGGCCGCCATCCGAACAGTCATGCACGGAATCCACCAAGCCCTCACGAATCAACTCGATGACCGCTTTCTGCAGCGCGGCTTCTTTCTCCAAATCGAGCTCCGGAGGATATCCCCACAAGGTGCCCAGAATTTCCTTTGCGAATTCCGACGACCCAAATTCACTCTCCACATCGGTGATATCGGCGGCTTCGCCGGCGCGCAATAGCATGATCGTGCGTCCAGCCTCTGCGAAATGCATCTTCGCGGTCTTGCGCACATCGTCGAGAATCCCTACCACTCCAAGCACCGGCGTGGGATAAATCCCCTCGCCCAGCGTCTCGTTGTAGAAACTGACATTGCCGCCAGTGATGGGAATCTCCAATTCCTCGCACGCTTTTGTAATTCCATCAATGGTCTGCGAGAACTGCCACATGATGTGCGGCTTCTCGGGATTGCCGAAGTTCAGGCAATTGGTTGCACCCACTGGAGTCGCGCCCGAACATGCGACCTTGCGGGCAGCTTCAGCGACAGCGTGCATCGCGCCCAGCCGAGGATCGAGATAACACCAGCGCCCGTTGCCATCGAGCGCCATGGCTAGCCCGCGCTGCGAGCCCTTAATGCGAATCACGCCCGCATCGCCCGCTCCGGGGGCTTCGACCGTATTGGTTTGCACCATGTGATCGTACTGCTGCCAGACCCAGCGCTTGCCGCAGATATTCGGACTGGCCAGAAGCTGCTTCAGGTGCTGCGCGGAGTCGCTGGCGCCGTTGAGATTAATGTGTGCGGGCATTTCGCGAGGGACAGGCGGCTCCCATCGCGCCAGTGGCCGTTGGTAGACGGGAGCGTCGTCGGTCAACGCCTGATTCGGAATCTCGGCAACAACTTCTCCATGCTGCAGCACGCGCAACTTGTTGTCGGTCGTAACCTTGCCGACTGCCACAGCATCGAGTCCCCACTTTTCAAAAACGCGGAAGACTTCCTGCTCGCGACCTTTCTGCGCCACCAGCAACATTCGTTCCTGCGACTCGCTCAGCATGATTTCATAGGCAGTCATGCCAGTTTCGCGCTGCGGCACGCGATCTAGTTCGATCTCGATTCCCACGCCGCCACGTCCGCCCATTTCGCAGGTGGAGCAGGTCAGTCCGGCCGCGCCCATATCCTGAATGCCGACGATGGCTCCGGTCTGCATGGCTTCGAGGCAGGCCTCAAGCAGCAACTTTTCGAGGAACGGATCTCCGACCTGCACGTTGGGACGTTTCGCTTCTGACGCTTCGCTGAATTCCTCGCTGGCCATCGTGGCGCCGTGGATGCCATCGCGCCCAGTCTTCGCGCCAACGTAAATCACCGGGTTGCCCTCGCCGGCGGCGCGCGCGTAAAAGATTTCGCTCTTGCGAACCAATCCCATGGCGAAAGCATTCACCAGCGGGTTTCCGGAATAGGAGGGCTCGAACTTGGTTTCGCCGCCCAGGTTGGGCACGCCGAAGCAGTTGCCGTAGGAAGCGACGCCGCTGACTACGCCCTCGAAGATAGAGTGATTGCGGTGGATGTCTTTCTGGTTAGTTTGCGCAGGCGAGTCGCCGGCGTCCATACGAAGAGGGCCGAACCTTAGCGAGTCCATCACCGCTACCGGTCTCGCGCCCATGGTGAAGATGTCGCGCAGGATGCCGCCAACGCCGGTGGTTGCGCCCTGAAACGGCTCAATGAACGAAGGATGGTTGTGCGACTCGATCTTGAAAGCGCAGGCCCATCCGTCGCCGATGTCGATAATGCCTGCGTTTTCTCCCGGCCCTTGCAGCACACGCTTGCTGCGAGTCGGCAAACGCTTCAAGTGCACGCGAGATGATTTGTAAGAACAGTGCTCGCTCCACATCACGCTGAAGATGCCGAGTTCGGTAAGCGTGGGCTCGCGCCCCCCCAGGAGTTGCTTAATTTTCTCGTATTCATCAGGGGCAAGTCCGTGCTGCCGGAGCGTCTCCGGAGAAAAGGCAGGGGTGGCGGTCGTGGTCATCGGGAACTTCTATTGTCGCATTTAGCAGGGTGGCTGGGTAGGGGTACGAATACATTTAGCGCTGCTCGATCTAAGGGCTTTTCAGCCCCTGAAGCCTTTCCGGTAATATGACCCTCCAGATGAAATCCATCATCACAGGCACGGCCGGTCATATCGACCACGGCAAGACTGCGCTGGTGAAGGCTCTTACTGGGATCGATGCCGACCGACTGAAGGAAGAAAAACGGCGCGGCATCACGATCGACCTGGGTTTCGCCCACATGGACCTGGAAGCTCGAAACGGAGAAACGCTCCGGCTGGGTTTTGTCGACGTTCCGGGACACGAGCGTTTTGTTCGCAATATGCTGGCAGGTATTGGGGGGATCGATTTGGTGCTCCTGGTGATTGCCGCCGATGAAGCGATCAAACCGCAGACGCGGGAGCACTTCGACATCCTGCAACTGCTTGGGGTCCAGCGCGGGATCACGGTGCTCACCAAGTCCGACGCGGTGGATGCGGAGACGCTCGACGTGGTGCGGCTGGAAGTCGAAGCGTTTCTCCGCGGGACATTTCTTGACACCTCGAAATCGCCGATCATCGCCGTCAGTTCATTAACCGGCGCAGGACTGAGCGACTTGAAGCAGGCAATGATTTCCGCGGCGGCCGAGGTGCAGCCGCGGGATTCTCATGCCATCGTACGCCTGCCGGTCGACCGTGTATTCACCATGAAAGGATTTGGAACGGTCGTGACGGGAACGCTGGTGGCTGGGACAATACGCCGCGAAGATGAGCTCGAGATCTTCCCGACGGGGCGACGGGCGCGCGTGCGGGGCGCTCAGGTGCACGGGCAATCAGCGGAGGCGGCGATTGCTGGACAACGCACGGCCTTGAATCTTGCGGGAGCGAGTACGGATGACTTATCGCGGGGAATGACCCTTGCGCCTCCCGGGACATTCGAAACAACAAGGCAGGCAGATGTGCAACTGCGGTTGTTGTCTTCGGCGCCGCACCCGTTAAAAAATCGCGCGCGGGTGCATTTTCATTCCTACACGATGGAGACGGTCGCCGAGGTTGTGCTGTACCCGCAAAGTAAATCGGATCCCGCCATGACAAAGCAAGCAAAGGCGGGGTATCCAGGAAATATTGCGCAGCCGCAGCTCCTGCCCGGCCAGGAGGCATTTGCACGCCTCAAGCTGCCGACAGCGGGCCTGCTTCTTCCTGGGGACCGGTTCATTATCAGGCAATTTTCACCGGTGGTGACGATTGGGGGCGGAGTTGTGCTGGACGCGGCGCCGATTTCGCCT
>JAUTWY010000471.1 GCA_030838305.1 Acidobacteriaceae bacterium | reverse complement strand
GTCCCGCAGCATTCGGCTGCGGCAAGCGTCCGCGCAGCCATTCCGTCCAGTCTGAGATCGCAGCTCGCCTCTAGTACTCCGCTATCCAGCGGGAACAAGCCCGTCGAGGCCGCCATGTCGTCGATCGAGCCCGTATATCTGCCGGAGCCGGTGGCGCGACAATTCCTTTTTCAACCCGTCGACCCGGTGTATCCACCAGCGGCGAAGGCAAGCAAGCAGCGCGGCAGTGTGGTTTTACAGGTCCTGATCGGGCGCGACGGTACGGTGCAGGATGCAAAATTCCTGCAGGGATCGTTGGTGTTTGCCAGGGTTGCCATCGATGCTGTGAAGCAATATCGCTTCAAACCCTACTCTTTAAATGGCCGTCCCGTGTCCGTGCAGAGCGTTATCACGCTGAACTTTAATCCGCCCGCATAAGTGCCCTGCTGACGAATCGCGACATAAACCGTCTTATTCATTGTGCGACCTGGGGGCTTCCTGGCGGTTACCCGAGGGGCGCGAATAAGAGCAGCCAGTACGCCAAAACCAGCATCTACAGATATAATAAGTATAAGTTCAGCAAGTGATTCCTTTCAGAAGAAGAATCTGATGACCATGAAAATTAAAGCTGCGATTCTGGTTTCATCCTTTGCCGTACTGCTGTTTGTGGTGGTGGGTTCGTTTGGCGGTGTACACGCCTCCTCGAACGACGGATCTTACCGGCAGATGCAGGTTTACAGCGAAGTCCTGTCGCGAGTGCAGAGCGAGTACGTGGAAGATCCAAACATTCCCAAGGTGACGGACGGGGCGCTGCATGGTCTGGTGGAGTCGCTCGATGCGAACTCCAGCTACCTGACTGCGGCGGC
Source organism: Acidobacteriaceae bacterium (assembly GCA_030838305.1). Taxonomy (GTDB): domain Bacteria; phylum Acidobacteriota; class Terriglobia; order Terriglobales; family Acidobacteriaceae; genus Sulfotelmatobacter. The sequence goes on along the minus strand of JAUTWY010000471.1, from coordinate 4,043 downwards.
CTACAAGGCTTACAAGGCCCACAAGACAGAGGCTAAGGGCGAAATTGGCGCGACCGTCTCCAAGCGCTTTGGATACGCCGACGTGGTTTCCGTGCTGCCAGGATCGCCGGCAGAGAAGGCAGGGATTGAGGCAACGGATATTTTCGAATCCATCGAAGGCCTGAGCACTCGCGATATGTCTCTTCTGGAAATTCGCAACATGCTCGCCGGAACGCCGGGCTCGACTGTGAATGTTTCCGTGGTGCGGGCGCGACGCGCGGAGCCGCAGAAGATGGTGATCACGCGGGATGTGGTGACTGTCCCCCCGGTCTCTGACAAGATGCTGGAAGATAGCATTGGTTATATCAAAGTGGACGCTTTGATTAAGGGTAAAACGCAGGAAATCGCCGCGAAGATCAAGGCGCTTGAAAAATCTGGGGCCAAGAAGCTGGTTTTGGATCTGCGAAACACCTCTGACGGAGAAGAGAGCGAAGGCGTCGCCACCGCCAATCTTTTCCTGAACCACGGCACCATCACCTATCTGCAAGGGCAGAAATTCCCACGACAGGCATTTAATGCGGATCCGGCGAAGGCGGTCACTTCCCTGCCGGTTGCGGTGCTCGTGAATAAAGGAACCGCGGGAGCGGCGGAGGTTGTGGCAGCGGCGCTTCTGGAAAACGCGCGCGGCGATGTGGTCGGCGACAAGACCTTCGGCGACGGCTCGGTGCAGAAGACGATCGATCTTCCCGACGGCGGTGCATTGATTCTCTCGGTGGCAAAATACTATTCGCCCAGCGGAAAGGCGATTCAGGAAGCCGCAGTCACTCCCAATGTGCTGGTGGCCGACGAAATCGACAACGTAATCTCTGAGGATGACGGACAGGAGGCTGCCCCTACGGAACCAGAGGCCAAACCCAAGAACACGGTGGATGATCAGTTGCGTAAGGCCGTCGAAGTTCTGAAGAGCCGTTCAAGCTAGCTGGGATTCAGGCGTTGCGATTGTGTCGCGCACCTTTCGTGCGCGATTTTTTTTGCCCCAGCGTTTCAGCCGGCGCTTCACAATCGTCCGCGGTGACGCGGCCTTGCGACTACCGGGGAGATTCACGCCCTGCTATTCTGAACTCATCTCGCTATGCAATCGATCTTTCAAGATCTTCCCCCGGTGGAGGTGGCCGGAAGGAAGTTGGTAGGCCGCGTGGTAATGGGCTTGCTGGTGCTGATCTCCGCCTTGGTGGGAGCGACTGCCGGGCTTCTGCTGGTCTACACCACCGATTTGCCGCAAGTCGAAGCGCTGGAAGCCTACCGGCCGAGTTCGATCACTGAGCTCTATGACGATCGCGGCCGCGTGATTGGATCCTTCGCACTGCAACGGCGCGTAGTAGCTGGCTATGATGATTTTGCGCCGGTGCTGCGCGACGCGCTGGTCTCGATCGAAGACAAGGACTTCTACCGGCATTCGGGCATAAACTTCTGGCGGATTGTGGGCGCCGCGTATCGCGACATTGAGTCCGGCGGCAAGGTGCAAGGCGCATCCACGCTGACCATGCAATTGGCGCGAAACCTGTTCCTTTCGCCGGACCGCTCTTTCCATCGCAAAGTGCAAGAGACCATGCTGGCAATTCAGATCGAGCGGCGATTCACCAAGCCGCAAATCTTCACTCTATACGCCAATCAGATTTTCCTGGGGCACGGCGTCTACGGCTTTGAAGCTGCGTCGGAATTCTACTTCAGCAAACCGGCGCGCAACCTTACCCTGGCGGAAGCCGCACTGCTGGCGGGTCTTCCCAAGGGTCCGGGGATTTATTCACCCATCAACCATCCCGACCGGGCGATGAAACGGCGGAATCTGGTGATCAACTCCATGCTGGAGGATGGCAAGGCGACAGCTGCGCAGGCGGCAGATGCACGCTCCGCGCCCGTGATCTTACATCTGCAGCACGATTCCAATTCTCTGGCGCCTTACTTCGTGGAAGAGATTCGCCGTTACTTGGAAAACAAATATGGGACCGATCAGGTGCATCAGGGCGGATTGAAAGTCTATACGTCTCTGGACGTCGATCTGCAAACAGCCGCGAACCAATCCGTCCTCGATGGCCTGGCGGGTTACGAACGTCGCCATGGATGGAAGGGGCATCTGCAAAATGTTGCTGCTGAGGGAAGCGCCCTCGACAAGTACCAGCATCCCGATTGGGACGATGAACCGGAAGTGAACGGATACATCCACGCGCTGGTCACTTCATCGGGAGTTGGAATCGCTACTCTCAAGTTTGGCCGTTACGCGGCTGCTTTAAGCCAGGCGGACGTAGCCTGGACGCAGGGCAAGACACAGAATCTGTTGCATACAGGAGACATCTGCTACGTCAAAATCGTAACGTTGACCCCGAACGGAGCTGCGCGCGTAAGCCTCGAACAGGATTCCGGAGCGCAAGGCGCGCTGGTGGCGATTGACAACGCAACCGGCGGAATCAAAGCCATGGTCGGCGGAAGGGATTTCAACGAATCGAAATTTGATCGCGCAACTCAGGCATTACGGCAGGTAGGCTCTTCGTTCAAACCTTATGTCTACACCGCGGTGATCGATCAGGGAGGAAGTCCCGACGACACCATTCTGGACGAACCGATCACCTTCGAGACCGGTTCCGGGCCCTATACTCCTCACAATTACGACGAAAAGTTTGAAGGAACGATCACCCTCCGTCGCGCTCTGGCCCAGTCGCGAAATATCCCCGCCCTGAAATTGGCAAGCAAGATTGGAATCAAGAATGTGATTGACTATGCGGGACGTTTTGGAATCACGGCCAAGTTGCCACCGTACTTGCCAGTGGCGCTGGGTTCGGCGGAAATAACGCTCATGGAACAGACTTCCGCCTACAGCGTGTTTCCAAACGATGGTGTACGCGTTACCCCGCGCTACATCACCCGGGTCACCGACTATGAGGGGCGAGTATTGGAAGAAGATTATCCGGAAGTGAAGGATGTGATCAGCTCGCGCACGGCGCGAATCATGACAACTATGCTGCGCGAAGTGGTGCTGCGCGGAACCGGAGTGGCGGCGGCAAAGATGCCCTTTCCGGTCGCCGGAAAAACGGGCACCACCAATGACTTCACGGACGCCTGGTTTGTCGGATTCTCGCCCACCGTGACTTGCGGCGTGTGGATGGGCTTCGACGAAAAGAAAACTCTGGGCGCCAAGGAAACGGGAGCGCACGCGGCCCTGCCGGTTTGGATGAATTTTATGAGTAGCGCCATGGCCGGGAAAGATGTGGGGCAGTTTCCGGCGGCACCAGAGACGCCGGTAACAGTCGTTCAAAGAGTCGACACCCCCGATACGTCGCCAAGTACGGATGAGATGCACTAGTTAATCCGCCAGGCGCAAAGAATCTGGGGCCCGAGAGCTTGAAGTGAGAAAGCAGATCAAGGGTGAGGGCGTTTGCGGTTAACCCTGCCTCCGAGCCAGCCTCCTGTCTGCCGGGGGGGAACCTCCGCAAGCACTTTCCCCAGCCGATTTGTAATCTCATCCTTCTCACAGGATGGAAGGCAATCGAGAATTCGTGCCGGAGCGGCGGAGGTGTCTGCGCCAGAGCATGCATGCGCCCGCCTTCGCCAGCTTCGACGGCGTGAGTGGGGGCATGATTCTGGATTTGAGCGAAGAAGGATTGTCCATGCAGACCGGCAGCCGCCTGCATGGGCAGTGGCTGGAGCGAGAGCGTCAGGTGCGGCTGGAGTTGGATCTCACCGAACCGATTGCGCACGTAGAAACCACGGGCTACATCGCATGGGCCGACGCGCTGGGGCGGGCCGGAGTACGATTCTCAGATTTGCCGGAGGAAGCGCGGAGGCGGTTGAATGAGTGGTTGACGATCAATGCTGGCGCGCCCAGCAATATCGCTCCGAAAGTCACGCTCGAAAGGGCAATGAGTTGGCCGGGGGGATCGAGGCTTGATGGAAGCAGGGAGCGAAGTCCCATGGCCATCAGTCTGGAAGCTGAAACGGAGGCGGGGGGAAATGGGGCGCGGGAATATGGGCATCCCGCATCCGGAACGGTGCAGTACGAATTCAACTCG
>JAUTWY010000084.1 GCA_030838305.1 Acidobacteriaceae bacterium | reverse complement strand
GACGCCTGTGGAAGCTGTGCAAAAGCTGGCCACAAAAGCGGCCACAGTCGCCTGAAGCAATCGTATCGGGAAATGATGTAAGTGATAGAAAGAAAGTTGGTAGCGCTACCGGGAATCGAACCCGGGTTTGAAGATTGAGAATCTTCCGTCCTAACCCCTAGACGATAGCGCCATCTGGAGAGCTTCGATTATAGCAAGGCTCCTCCTTCAATTTCTTCGCACCGGCAGGTTTCCACAGGCTCGAAAGGTTTATACTTACCTCAACTCCGCTACAAAAATTCCATCGTTCTCATAATGGCTGTGGAGAAGCGGTGTATGTGGTTCGCTCAACAACTTAATTCATTCCTAAATTTAGGCGAATGCAAGGAGTATCCGATTATGGCAAGGTCGAAGTCTATTCTGGGCAGCAAGACGAGTCGTACGGCCACAACGCAGGACACAACGCGGGAGAAGGAGCAAACCGTTACCAGCAATGGGGTTAATTCGCCCGATTTGAAACTGGGCGCGCGAGAAACGGCACCCTCTGAACTCAGGCCGGAGGCATCAGACGCAAAGTTCACGCCGGCCAAAGCCACTCCGGAACCGCACAAGCTGGAAGTGATGAAAAACGACACCCGGAAGAATGTCGTTCCGATCAATTTGGAAGACGAGATCCGGCAGCGCGCCTTCGAACTCTACAAGCAACGCGGTTCCGGATCCGGCAGCGAGGCCGAGGACTGGCTCACCGCTGAACGTGAAGTACGGCAGCGTTATCGCCAGCAGAGCGCTTAAGACGTAGCTGAAAGATGGTGAAAGATGCTTACGTGGGGACAGCCGCCCTCGGCCGTCCGTCGAGCGAAGCTCGACAGTTTCTCCGTCACCCCGGGCAAACTGAACCCCTACGGCTACAACCCGCTGGTTGCCACGCGGGGTCATTTCTGAAAAAATAGCGTCGGGTTCCCACATGGCGGAAATTGGTAGTTTCGCGCTGCTACTTGCGTTGGCATTGAGCGTCTATACGTTCCTTGCCGGGATAGTCGCGCTAGCCTTCCAGAAACAAGCCCCAGCGTCGTCTGGGAACCAGCCTTCAGGAGGCGGTTCATTCGTTGCCCTGCTCCGCCGGGGTTCCGAGCGCATCGGTGAAACCGCCCGCCGCGCCGGCATCGCCACCTTTGCCGCGGTCTTTCTCGCTGCCGTGGTTCTCGTAATCTGTGCCTTCCGCGACGACTTCACCATCGCCTACATCTTCCATCACAGCAATCGCGACCTGCCCGCCCCTTATAAGTTCGCCACGCTTTGGTCGGGACAGGAAGGGTCTCTGCTGTTTTGGTCGTTGCTGCTTGCCGCTTACGGCTTCGTGTTGCGCCTGCGCTACAAAACCGACCCGCGATTATTCGCTTACGCTTCAGTGGTCCTCGCCGGGGTACAGATCTTCTTCCTGTTGCTGGTAAACTTCGCCGCCAATCCGTTCGGCATTCTCGAGGGCGCGCTCCGTCCGGATGGCAGTGGTCTGAATCCTCTCTTGCAGTATCCCGAGATGGTAATCCACCCGCCGATGCTCTATCTCGGCTACGTGGGTTTCACCGTGCCCTTCGCCTTCGCCCTGGGCGCGCTGATCATGAAATATTCCGGCGAGAAGTGGATTCATATCACTCGCCGCTGGACCATGGTCACCTGGGCCTTCCTCACCTGCGGAGTCTTTCTCGGCGCTCACTGGGCCTACTCCGTGCTGGGCTGGGGCGGCTACTGGGGTTGGGACCCGGTCGAGAACGCGTCACTCATGCCATGGCTCACCGGCACGGCGTTCCTGCATTCAGTGATGATGCAGGAGAAACGCGGCATGCTGAAGATGTGGAACATGTGGCTGGTCTTCGCCACATTCTGGCTGGCCATCCTCGGAACGTTCCTCACCCGCAGCGGCATCATCAGTTCCGTACACGCCTTTGCGCAATCTTCGATTGGCGGATGGTTCGCCTGGTTTCTCGCCATCAGTTTCGCGGTTTTCGTTTTCTTCTTCTTCAAAAACAAATCGCATCTCGCCAGCGAGCACAAGCTCGAGTCGCTGGTCTCGCGCGAATCCAGTTTTCTGTTCAACAACCTGCTTTTCGTTCTGCTTTGCTTGACTGTGCTGTGGGGAACCTGGTTCCCAAAAATCTCGGAGCTCGCTCAGGGCAACAAAGTTACAGTGGGCGGACCGTTCTACAACCGTGTCGCCATCCCCGTTGCCTTGCTGCTTCTGATCCTCACCGCCGTAGGCCCGCTCCTGGCCTGGCGCAAGACTTCTCTCGAAAGCTTGAAGCGCAACTTCCAGTGGCCCACCGTCGGCGCCGTCGCGGTTGCAATATTCCTGATGATCACGCCCCAGCGTTGGGGATCGCCTTTCGGCCTCAAGCCTTGGCAGGATATTTCTTACTTCTATTCGTTGATGGCCATCGGACTTTCAATCCTCGTCACGCTTACCGTAGCCAGTGAGTTCTACCGCGGCGGCCGCGTCATCTCGAAACATACGGGCCAGGGTATGTTCGCCTCCATGGTGCAGCTTACCCACCGCAACACCCGCCGCTACGGCGGATACATCGTCCACTTCGGCGTAGTCGTCGTCATCATTGGTTTCGCCGGAGCCGCGTTCAATCAGGACAAAGAGCAGGAGATGGCCAACGGCGACAAGCTGACCATCGGTTCCTACACCCTGATCTGCCGCTCCTATACAGACGATGACGCCCCCAACTACGCCAGCGAGTGGGCGTTGCTCGACGTCTACAAAGGCGGCAAGCAGATCGACACCATGACTCCGGTGCGCCGCTTTTACAAAGCCAGCCAGCAGACCTCGACCATGCCCGACATCCGCTCCACGCTCAGCGAGGACCTCTATCTGGTCTTTGAAGGGCTGAACCCCGACAACGGCCATCCCATCATTAAAGCGCACCTGAATCCGCTGGTGATGTGGATCTGGCTCGGCGTCTGGATCATCCTCGGCGGTACCGTTCTGGCTCTAGTGCCAAACGCGCCTGCCCCAGTCCGTGTTCCCGCGCCTGCACGACTGGAACGAGCGCAACCCGCTCCAGTCGCCACCGGGGACTAACGTAGGGACAGCCGCCTCGGCTGTCCCCGGGCGCAGCCCGGCGGTTTTTGATGGCAGAGTTAGGTAAAGATGCACTTAAGCAACAGCTCAACTACTAATCCGAAACAGAAGCCAGTCCACCCCGGCCGCAAACTGGCGCAGACCCTCCTGCTGTGCGCGGCTGTGGTCGCTCTCCTCGGGGCCGGCGACCCCGCCACCCGCTTCACCGAAATCGGCCACCAGATGATGTGCATCTGCGGCTGCAACCAGATTCTTCTGGAATGCAATCATGTCGGCTGCCCCGCCTCCGATGGCATGCGCAACGAACTGATGGCAGCCGTCTCTCGCGGTGACAGCGACAGCCTGGTCGAGCAAGGCTTCGTGCAAAAATACGGCCCCACTGTTCTCGCTGCTCCCACCACCAAAGGCTTCGACCGCATCGCCTATATCTTGCCCTTCGTTGCCCTGATCCTCGGCTTTGGCCTGGTAGTCGTGCTCGTTCGCTCCTGGAAGAATCGCCCCGCGCCCGCCATTGCCGGCGGCCTGCGGCCGGTGCGCGGCGCCGAACTTGAACAGTTCCGCGATCAAGCCGGCAAGGAGACCGATCTATGACGTGGCTACTCATCTGCCTCGCCCTTGCCGTTGCGACTTTCTTTTACGTTTTCTATCTGCCCGGAAAACTTTTCCTCGGCCCGCAGAAAACCCGCGCCGGATATCTCCGCGAACGCAAAGACGCCGTCTACGAAAACCTGCGCGATCTCAACTTCGAGTACAAAGCTGGAAAAGTCCCCGACGCAGACTACACATCGCTAAAGTCTTCCCTGCAGGACGAGGCCGCCATCCTCCTGGCCGAAATCGCCCGCTTGGAAAAAAATCCCGTACCACAAAAAGGAACCAGATCTTGAACAAGCATCTCCCTGTCATCCTGAGCGAAGTGACTGGTTCGCAAAGCGAAGCAGTCACTCAGTCGAAGGATCCCTTGTCCACCAACTTCTGCATGAATCCTCGCAAAACGTTCTCTCCTAGCTCGCCGTGGACAATCGTTCGAGCAACATGTGCAGTGGCCCTCCTGTTTCTCACCACTCTCTCCTCCGCTCAAACCCTCACCGGCACCGTAAAAGACGCCACCACCAACAAGCCTGCCGCCGGAGACGAAGTCATCCTGCTCAAACTCGCTCAAGGCATGGAAGAAGCCGGACGCACCAAGGCCGACGCCAAAGGCCAGTTCACTTTCAAGCTCGACGACGCCCAATCCCCCCACCTGGTGCGCGCCATCCATCAAGACGTCACGTATCACCGCATGGCCCCTCCCGGAACCACTTCGGTCGAACTCCAGGTCTATGACGTCGCAAAAAAGGTTGACGGCATCGCAGTCGTTGCCGACATCATGCGCGTCCAGGTCGAGCAGGGACAGCTCGAAGTCATGCGCGCCTTCGCGGTGCAGAACACATCGAACCCGCCGCGCACGCAGATGAACGAACGCAACCTCGAGTTCTATGTCCCGGACGGCGCCAAAGTGATCGACGGCTCGGCCATGACCGCCGGAGGCCAGCCCATCACCTCCGCACCCGTGCCCGAGAGCGAGAAGAAAGATCGCTATTCTTTTATCTTCCCGCTGCGCCCAGGAATCACGCAGTTCCAGGTCGCCTTCCAGCTTCCTTATTCCGGTAGCGCCAATCTCGATCCCAAATCGATCTACCCGCTGGAACACTTTGTCGCCATCCTGCCCAAGTCCATGGAATTCACTGCCGGTGCAGCCGCGGGATTCAAGCCAATGAAGGATCCCAACCAGCCCGACTCCAACGTGCAGGTCGCTTCCAATACCAAGGTCGGCCAGAATCTTGCTTTCAAAATTTCCGGCGAAGGCGTGCTTGAGAGCCGCCAGGAAGGCGACGGCTCACCGGGCTCCGGGGCAACCGCGCCGAGCGGTCAAGCCCAGTCCCGCCCCGGCGGCGGACTCGGCCCCCCGATCGATGCTCCCGACCCTCTGCAGAAATATCGCTGGTGGATTCTGGGAGGCTTCGCCGCCGTCTTAGTAATTGGCGGAGTCTACGTCGCATCCCGCCAACAATCCGCCGCCCGCGCTCTGGCGCGCCAGAAGACGGGATCTTCATCGCGAACGAACATAGAAGATGACTACGAGGCCGCCGAAATTCTGGCGACGCCATCCGTTCGCACGGGCAGTGCCTCCTCCCGACCCACGTCGATGCTCCTCGAGGGCCTGAAAGAAGAACTCTTCCAACTCGAAGTCGAGCGTCGCCAGGGCCAAATCTCGCAAGCCGAATACGAGAAAGCCAAATCCGCCCTCGATCAAACCCTCGAGCGAGCCCTCAAACGCGAGGCACAGAGGGCCTAACCGCGGTGCGCCGGGCGGTCGGTCGTCGGCATTCTCTTACACTTATGGAATTTGATGATGCGCGGACGACAAAGCGCGAACAGACGGGACGTTCCCCAACGTGCTGAGGGACACTTTTTACCAACTAGTTCACCAACCTGTGACATCTGACCTTGCCTTCCACAGCCCGCTTCGCCGAGTCTAGTGATTGCGAACGAGCAATCGGCTCGCGAAGGGCTCTCTAACACCCATGTTTTCAAGATCCTGCCTGCAAGTTGTTGCAGCCCTGAGATCAATCGTCACTTTCGCGCTATCCTCAGGATTCCACTATCGCGAGTGGCATAGGGGTATGCCCACCGACGGCAATTTCCCCGAAAACGGACTCGGATGCATCTCCCCATCGGGCGTAACATCCAATGAGTTGAGATCCGCCACTTATGGGAAACACATTCAAGACCGCGTTTCTTCTGACCGCGCTGACGCTGCTGCTGATGTTCATTGGCCGCTACTTTGGTGGGCAGAACGGGATGATGCTGGCGCTGGCGTTTGCCGCAGTCATGAACTTCGTCTCCTACTTCTACTCCGACAAGATCGCGCTGGCCATGTACCGCGCGCAGCCGGTCACGCGCGAGCAACTGCCGCGGGCGTATGCAGCGCTGGAGCGCCTGACGCAGAAGATTGGCATCCCGATGCCAAAGATTTATGTGATCCCGACCGAGTCGCCGAATGCGTTCGCCACGGGACGGAATCCGCAGCACGCATCGGTCGCCGTGACCCACGGAATTCTGGGTTTGCTGAACGACGAAGAACTGGAAGGCGTGCTGGCGCATGAACTTGGGCACGTGGGGAACCGCGACATCCTGATCAGTTCGGTGGCCGCAACCATTGCGGGCGCAATCACCATGCTGGCCAGCATGGGACGCTTTGCCATGATCTTCGGAGGCATGGGCGGCAGTGACCGCGAAGAGCGTGGCGGAGGCGGACTCGGCGCCCTGTTGATGCTGATTCTGGCGCCGATCGCGGCCAGCCTGATTCAGTTGGCGGTCTCGCGTTCGCGCGAGTACCAGGCCGACGCCACGGGCGCACATTTCACAGGCAATCCTTATGCCCTGGCAAGTGCGTTACAAAAGCTGGACGCTTACTCGAAGCGCGTACCGATGGCGGCTTCGCCGTCAACGGCGCACTTGTTTATTGTCGCCCCTCTGCTGGGCGTGAATTTTGGGAGTTTGTTTTCCACCCATCCCCCGATCGCCAAGAGAATTGAACGGCTCACGGGAAGGCCCGCGGAGTTTATGCCGTAAGAAAGAAGCTCTTAGCCATTAGCTTTTAGCTCTTAGCTGGAACCCTTTGGTGGATTTGCAAGTTTTGGTCGTCGTGGCGTTCTCACGATTGCTCGCGCCGCATTCAAGACCGGAAGGAAGCTGAGGGGTAAACGCTAAAGGTTAAGAGCTAAAAGCTGAAGTCCTGTGACATCGGTAACTCCGCCGCTTCCGCTCCTGATAGTAAAATCCAGCAATGTCTCCTGAGACCGCCATCGCCGTATCTCATAAAGCCGCTGATCTGGAAAAAGCGCTTCGCCGCGTGATTCGCGGCAAGGACGAGGTGGTTCGCCTCGCGCTGGTAAGCATTTTCGCCCGCGGACATCTGCTGATCGAGGGCGTTCCGGGCGTCGGCAAAACCACGCTGGGACAGGCCCTAGCCCGCGCCATTGATTGCACCTTTCAGCGCGTACAGTTCACCAGCGACATGCTGCCTTCCGACGTGCTCGGGATCTCGGTGTATTCGGCGCTCGAACAGGAGTTCGAGTTCAAACGTGGCCCGGTGTTCACCAACGTGCTGCTGGCCGATGAGATCAATCGCACCACGCCGAAGACGCAATCCGCGCTGTTGGAGGCGATGAACGAGGGCCAGGTTACGGTAGACGCACACTCTTATGAACTGCCGCGTCCGTTTCTCGTGATTGCGACGCAGAATCCTGTGGAGCATCATGGAACTTATCCTCTACCCGAGTCGCAACTGGATCGCTTCTTGATGCGAGTAAGAATGGGATATCCGGAAGCGTCCGCCGAACGCGAAATTCTGCGGTCAGAAGCGGGCGCGGCGCATCTGCAAGAGATGCGGCCAGTGCTTACCGGCGCTGACGTGCTCGAGATGCAGGAAGCGGTGAAGCGCATTCGCGTAGATGAATCGTTGGTGACCTACGCGTTGGAAATTGTGAAGCGCACGCGCGAGTCAGAATATTTATCGCTGGGAGTTTCGCCGCGCGGAGCCCAGGCCCTTTACCGCGCCGCCCAAGCCATGGCATTTCTCAACGGCCGCAGCTTTTGTACCCCCGAAGACTTCAAGCCGCTGGCTGTGCCGGTCTTCGCCCACCGTATCGTGGTCAACGGAGGCTATGCTTCGACGCTGAAGAAATCAGAGCAGGCCGATCAGGTGATGCGTGAGATTGTGGAGAATGTAGCAGTGCCAGTGTAGGCGAAGCGAGTTCACGAGCGAAGTATGGAAGAGTCGCTTGCATACGTTCGCACTAACATTAGCAGGTGGGGCGTAGCTAGCATCGTTATCTGCGCCGCAGCTTTTGCTGTCCCGCCGGAGTAGCCGCTCTGCGTTTTCATGCCACTCCTGCAGATCTCGGCACTGACTTGCAGCGTGGTAGGGGCGATTCGCGGCAGCAAGCGGTGGCTGATACTCTCCGCGATGACTGCTATTCTCAGTGCCCAGGCGATTCTGTTCATTCTTGTCGACTGCTAACCAGCAACTGTCGGAAGCGGAGGGCTGGTTCGCTTTGACGCTATAATTCTCCGTATGTCCTTCCTGCGGTTTCTCATGCTGCTGTCACTCGTCTGTTGGATTGGGGGCCTGATCTTGTTCGCTTTCGTCCTTGCGCCCACTGCATTTTCCGTTCTTCCCACGACTCACCTTGCGGGCAACGTTGTTGGCCGCGCGTTGGGCAAGCTGCACTGGATTGGCATCATCTCCGGAATCGTTTTTCTTGCCAGTTCCATGGTCTACAGCCGTCTGACAGACGGAACCCCGCACGTACTCGCCGCCCGGCATGTGTTTTTATGCCTGATGCTAGCGCTGACTTTAATCTCGCAGTTCGCGATCATTCCGCGCATGGACACTCTGCGGACCTCGCTGGGCGAGGTACAGTCTGTGCCAGTCGATAATCCTGAGAGGGTTCAGTTCGATGCGTTGCATGTGTGGTCGACGCGCGTCGAAGGCGCAGTTTTGTTGCTGGGATTGATGGTAGTGTACTTGACGGCGCAGCAAGTGGGAGTTCGCTAGCTCGCGAGATCCCGGATTGGCGCGCCGGGCTTCGCCCAGGCTTGGACAGCCGAGGCGTCTGTCTCCACATGAGTTTTGCTGATTCCCCACGTGGGCAATATTGCCTTCTTCATTTATCCTGAAAGGTTATTCACACATCGCTGAAGCAGCAGTGTGGACCCACTCAGCTCGCGCTTCAGCGTCGCCAAAAGCTAGGAGCTAGAAGCGAGAAGCTTTCTTATGAAAACTGGCATCATTGGCCTGCCTCAGGTGGGCAAGACATCGTTGTTTCGTATTTTGACGAAGGCGCATCTTTCGGATCAGGCTCGTTCCAACCCGCGCGAGGCGCACGTCGGCGTGGCCAAAGTTCCCGACGACCGGCTCGACCGGCTGGCTGCGCTTTACAACCCGAAGAAACTCACGCACACGTCGGTGGAGTACGTTGACGTGGGCGCGATCGGGCAGGAAGCGCTGAAAGACAGCGCTTACGCCGCGCATCTGCGCAATGTGGATGCGCTGGCACATGTGGTGCGCGTGTTTGAAGATCCTTCGGTGCCGCACACGGGAGAGATCGATCCGCTGCGCGACATCAAGAACGTGGAATTCGATTTACTGGTCAGCGATCTGGGACAGATTGAAAAACGCCTGGAGCGGTTGGAAAAAGATCTCAAGAAGATGAAGACTCCGGAGCTCGAAAGAGAATTCGAATTGCTGAAGCGGGCGAAAGTGCAGGTGGAATCGGACCAGCCGTTGCGCGAAATGGAGATGACTCCAGAGGACAAGAAACGAATCAAAGGCTTCATGTTCCTGAGCGAGAAACCGATTTTCTACGTGCTTAACATTGGGGAATCGACCGAGTTAGGCAAAGAACTGGAAGAAGCGGTGAGCAAGTACAAACTGACGGAAATTGCCGCGCGGCCAAATGCAGCGGCGACGGCAATCTGCGGCAAGGTGGAAGCGGAACTCGCGGAAATGAGCGACGCGGATGCGGCGGAATTTCTCTCCAGCTACGGGCTCACGGAGAGCGGGCTGGTCCGGCTGATTCGGACAACATACAAGCTGCTAGGCCTGATTTCATTTTTCACGGCGGGAGAGGATGAGTGCCGCGCCTGGCAGGTTCCCGCGCATTCGCGCGCGCAGGAAGCAGCGGGAGCGATCCATTCTGATCTGGAAAAACATTTCATCCGCGCCGAAACCATCCGCTGGGATCAGTTGCTGGAAGCGGGATCTGAAGCGAACGCTCGTGCCAAAGGCACTCTCAGGCTCGAAGGGAAAGATTACATCGTGCAGGATGGCGACGTGATGCATATCCGCCATTCCGGATAAGACCTAAGTCCACCACGGAGGCACGGAGTCACCGAGAAAAACAAACAAGGCAAATCATTTGTAGTGTTTAGCATTTTTTCCTCCGTGTCTCCGTGCCTCCGTGGTGGATTCTCGGAGAACTGATATCATCCTCGCGAACCGCACATGAGCGCCATTCTCATCAGCATTCTGCTTGGCCTCACCGCCGCCGCCGCCAATGTTTTTGGCGGGGCAATCATTGTGCAGCGCCATTGGGAGCGCCGGTATCTGCGCTACTTTGTCGCTTTGGGCGCGGGATTTATGCTGGCCACCGCATTAATCGAGATGGTGCCGGAGAGTCTGGAGTTGCGGGGAAGAAGCGCGGCGTTTCTCATCCTCCTGGGCTACCTGATCATTCATTTTTTCGAACACACCGTCACTCCTCATTTCCACTTTGGCGAAGAAACGCATGCCGATGAATTCATCCACTCGCACAAGGGATATTCGGTGCTGCTTGGGCTGGTCATTCACACGTTTTTTGACGGCATCGCGATTGCTTCTGGATTCCTGGTTTCAAACGTTCTGGGCTGGATCATTTTTTTCGCTGTCTTCTTGCACAAGATACCCGAAGGCTTCACCGTAAGTTCGGTGATGCTGGCCAGCGGGCGCAGCCGGGGAACCGCTTGGGGAGCTTCGGTAGTTTTGGGTGGAGCGACGCTGGCAGGAGTTCTGACGATGGCGCTGTTTCGACATCACGTGAGCGTCGGGTTGCCTCTCTCGGCGGGCGTAACGATTTATGTGGCTGCTTCCGATTTGGTTCCCGAGGTCAACAAAGAACCGGCGATGAAGATGGCCTTGTTGGTGTTCGTAGGCGCTGGAGTGTTTTTTCTGCTGGAGAGTTTGTTTCACGTGCACTGAGTGAGGGTCCTCATGACGGATTCCGATCTCTGCTCCCTTCAACCCGGTCCGGCAGGCCGCGTCCTGCGAGTAACCCCTTCATGTTGTCGATAAGCTCATCGGTGAGAGGCAAGTTCGCGAGAGGCGCTTTCAATCCACCGTATGTTTGGCGGTATATCCGTCGCGGGCCACGACCTCGATTTTCTGCTCTTTCCCCTTCTGGTCTTTCACTTTCAATTGGGCGCCATCGGGAGCCACCACCTGCACTTTCAATTTGCGGTAGGTGCCGTCGAGCTTGCTGTTGGTGGGATGATACGAGAGCGAGTATTGATGGCGGATGTCGTCAGAAATATCTCTGAACAATTCCGGCAACTCGCCTTCGAAGCGCGGGAAATAGGCGCGGCCGCCGGTCATGGCGGCGAAGGTGCGCATCTCGTTGTCGCCCTGCAAATAGTCCATATTGCCCACGGGAATGCCCATGCCGTGCGCGTTGCGGCAACCTCCGGGGTGCGTCTCGCAATACTCGCGCACGATGAATCCAACGCTGATCGGAAAGATCGTCACGTCCTTAGTGTCTTTGACTTTCTTCATGATCTTGTCCAGCGTAAGTTTGCTGAAGGTATCGATTCCAGTGGTGACCAGGACGACGTACTTCTTCCCCTCCACGCGGTCCAGTCGATCCAGCGTGTCATACAGGGCGTCAAACAGATTGGTCTCGGCGAACCCGGGAATGCGCAACTGGTTCAGAGCGCCGTAGACGGCCTTTTTGTCCTGAGTAAAATCCACAAGGATGTGGGGCTGCATATCGTAGTAAGTGACCGCGACCCAATCGTCTTTCTTGAGCGAATTGGCGAAGGCATAGGAAGCCTGCAGAGCCTGAACCATGAATACATAGTTGGTGGAAGCGAACTCCACCAGCAGCACCGCGGTGATGGGGGCTTGCGACACATTAAAGTTGGCGATCTCCTGCTGCGACCCGTCTTCAAACAGCCGGAAGTTGTCTCTCTTCAGCCCGGGAACAAATTGGCCGTTCTTGGTGGTGACCAGAACGTCCACGTTCACCAGAGGCACGTTCACTTTGATGGAGTAATCAGGCAAGCCTTCGACCTTTGTGGGCGAGGAGGGCGGAGGCGGTGGCGGCGGAGTTTCGGTGTTCTTCTTTGGAATGGCATAGGGCCCAATGTCGCCGGTGGGACCACCCGCTTCCGAGGGAGCGTCTTGTTTAGGCTTTCCAGTGCCGCTGTCATTATCCTGCGGTGGATTTTGCGGCGGTACTTGGGGCTGGTCCTGGGCGGAAACTCGCGCGATGGCGGAAAGCAGGAACACGAAAGCCGCTAACGTCATCATCAGGCTGTTGAGATTTCGAGAACCAGACCGCGGGGTCATGACCTTCCGTTTAGAAAACATGCAAACCTCTGAGAAAAAGAAGATAAAGAACTGTTTGGACCAAAAAATCCCTGTGCTAGTATAGACGCAAGGATTCGCGATTGGGATGTTTGCCCGGCTCCCAGTATTCCCCCACCTGGCAACGACTTACAATCTGGCGAAATCCAATTTCGTAAA
>JAUTWY010000426.1 GCA_030838305.1 Acidobacteriaceae bacterium | reverse complement strand
CCGACGCCGGCAAGGCTAGTGACCAGTGCAAACAGTGGATTGAGCAGAGCAGGGCGCATCACCAAAGCCTAAGACCGTTCATGCTGGTCATGCCCGGCTTTATGCCGGGCATCCACGGCTTTTTTCCAAAGAAAGCCAAGCCCGTTGGATGAATTGTGCCGACCCGTCGGCCGTCCAGCCATCTTCCTTTGATTTGGTTGCTTCATTCTGATAAGCGTCCAATCATGACAACTCTGAAAGTGGGCATCGCCTGTTATGCGGAGATGAAGGCCCGCACGATGGCGGTGGCACGCGGCGAGCGGCGTATTGCGCCCGGCGAACCGAAGGTGTGGTTTACCTCGACCGAATCCTTCGCCAAAATCCTGTCGGCAGGCAATCGCGACCTGCTAAGGGTGATCGCGGAACAGGCGCCGGCCTCGCTCGATGAACTGTCGCGGATCACCGGCAAGGCGAAGTCGAACCTGTCGCGGACGTTGAAGACGATGGCGGGCTACGGGTTGGTGCGGCTGGAACGTGGCGAGCGGGGACGGATCACGCCCAAGGTCACACATGATCGGGTCGAACTCGACCTGCCGCTTATTCGGCCGCGCAAGGCGGGGTTAAATTCGCGGGCCTGTAGGGCGGATTCAGAAAAACTGGGTGCGAGAAAATGTCTTCCGGGTTGCTCCCGAAAGCGGACATTGCTCGATGCACTCTGCATGTCGCAAACGTGCCAACTCCGGACTCATGCACCGCGGTAAACCACGCCTATTCAATCACCGAGTCGGCCAGCGCAAGCAGCGTCGGCGGGACGACGAGCCCGAGCTGCGGTCCTGACATGACACGGATCGTGCCATGCGGCACCTGTTCCCGCTTCGCGCGACCTCCGCCAAACATAGGCGAGCATCGAAAGGCTTCGATGCTCGCCAGTCAAAAGCGTCGATCTCGCCATGTCTGCGGGACGTCCGCTCCCCCTTCGATGGTGACCGGACGGCGGAGCGCTATTGGTGATCGGCGTATGACGATAGTGGAACGGGATCAATCTCGGCAACGCCACCCACACCTTCCGAAGGTGCAAGAGTAGTCTGGTGGAAGCAAGATGCTGTCTCAGGCTTGAAAGCCAGCACCGTGTTGTACGGGTTGCCGAACACAAATACCTTCGACGTGCGCCAAATGATCTTTTCCAGGTGCACGAATGTGCGCATCTTCAGCCGGTACTTCCACAACAGCATGTGTTGAATGAAGTTCCAGGTGAGGCCCCAGGCCCAGAATGGGAGTCGCCGATAACGGATCGGGTTGAAGCCTATTTGGCGCATCTTGTAGACGAGAAGATTGGCGCCTACAAAATTGTAGCGCCAATTGTCGAAGAACGCCGTGACGCTCAGGTAATCCTTCTCACGGCGGCAATGATCCAGCGACCCCGGTGTGCGGATCAACAGGCGTCCTCCCGGCTTGAGCATCCGCCAACACCGCGCCAGCCAGGCGTCCAGGTCTTTGGAGTAGCCTACCGATTCGAGCGAATAGATCGCATCAAAGCTTTCACTCGGGAGGTCGAGACTGTCGAAATCCGTGACGATCACTTGTCCACGCCCGCCATGTTTCGCAAATTTTCGCCGGCAGATGTCGGCTTGCACGGGTGAATTGGTCACGCACACAATTTCGACATTGCGCCGGCTGGCGAGGTAATCGGCCGCCGCGCCGGATCCGCACCCGAGATCCAACAGCCGCATCCCGTCCTTCGGCTTCAGAAGAGCGTATTCGGATTCATAAATGCGCGAAAATGCCGCTCGGGGGAACACGCACGTGCTGTAGTTCGCTTGCTCGTCGCGATACGTGCCGAACACGTCATCAAATGTGCGCTTCTCGTCATCGTGCTTGAGAAAGTCGTTCGGCTGCGGTGCCCACTCCACCAGTTGCCGCTGCTCGAATTGATTCAGCTGATGGCCGATCTTGCTCGCGTCCTTTAGTTGAGTCGCCAAGAGATAAAGTACGTAATGAAGAAGGTTGTATGCCAGGAACAACGCAATGATGCTCGCTGCCAACAACTGAAATATCAGAATAATGTCCAAGGTTGTTGCTCCTTAACCGGTGAAGGGTTCCAAAAGCGAGGGGCATTCTCACGTCGGTGAGGAGCCGCGCGCAAGCAGCGCTGGCCTTATTGCAGAGCCATATCAAGCCGCCAGGGTTCATCTCAACACGCATATGGTCCGTCGCACCGTGACCAAAAGCACAGACCATGTGAACGCCATATTTCTAGGAACATCGCGTGGCACAAGCTCTTGATTTCCGCACCTAAACGCGAGGTCCGTTCAGGGTCAAACTGAGAAAAACTCAGTGCGAGCAGATGTCTCCGGGTTGCCCCTGATCGCGGACATTGCTCGATCCAGTGGGCGCGCCGTCACCCCGCATCAACTGCAATCCGGCAATTTCTGATTTTCCGAACTTCTGCTTGACGGCGGGGCCAAATCAGCACTATAGCAATCCGGTCCCGCCTCCTCTCGAGGGGCGTTTCGCGATCGTCACGGACGTGGGCGGCGGGATGCGGTGGACGCGGCGGCGCTTTTGACGAACAGCGCCTAAGCGGACGGCGAAGACGTGTGGTCCTGACACCCCGATGCTGGTGTCAAGTTCTTGAGAAGCAAGCTTCTCAGGGGCGACGGTGGCAAGAAAGCCCGGCTCACCGGGGAGAGCGCGATATAAGCCGTAAACCATTGCGCGGGGAATGCCGGGTGATTCCGGTGTGACCTGACTAACGCGT
>JAUTWY010000409.1 GCA_030838305.1 Acidobacteriaceae bacterium | reverse complement strand
CGGCCTTTGGCCTCAAGCATCATCCTCGGCAGGCGGATTGTACCTCCTGTCACATGCCCTCGGCTTTGAGCGCGGATATCGCTCACACCGAGGTGACGGACCACCGCATTCGCCGTCGTCCCCAGGTTTCGCCGCAACTCTTACAGGACCCTATTGCGTCAAAGGCCGCCCTAACTTTGACTCCATTCCCGTTCTCAAAAGAAGCCGCCAGTGACATACGCGACCGGGCGTTGGCGTGGCAATCTTTGGCCGATGGCGGCCTGGCGGAAGCCGTCCCAGAGGCGGAGCGATCGCTGCGCATGGCGGCGAAGGACGCTCCCAATGATCCCGCGATCCTGGCGGGGCTCGCTTTTGTCGAATTGACTCACGGCAAAGTCGACCGGGCGCGCGCGCTTTACGAGAGAGCGCTTGCTCTGAATCCGTACCTGATCGATGCCGCCTCGAACCTGGGCGTCATCGAAGCCAGGAGTGGACACGTCAGCCTCGCAGTCAAGCTGTGGGAAGCCGCATTTGATCGCGCTCCGGCAAAAAGCAGTATTGGAATGAATCTTGCGCGCACTTTGTGCGCAGTCGGCCAAACGGAAGATGCCAGAAGGTACGTCTCGCGCGTACTCCGCTTCAATCCAGATTTATCCGAGGGGAAAAAACTCTTGCAGCACCTGAACGCCAATCCTCCCAGTTGCGCCAACTGACAGGGTTCGGTGCGCGCCACCCCACCTCACTCCAACCCCCGCACAATCTCCTTAAATACCTGCCCGCGCTGCTCATAGTTCTTGAACTGATCAAAGCTGGCGCATGCTGGAGCCAACAACACCACGTCCCCTGCTTGCGCCACGGCATTCGCCTTGCGCAGCGCGGTCTCCAGAGTCTCGGCATGAATGACTTCCACGCCCCCGCTTTTCGAAGAAACGATCTGCGACTCGATCTTCGACGCCGCTGCGCCAATCGTGTACACGCGCTTTACCCGCTGCCGCAGCAAGTGGTTGAGCACGCTGTAATCGCTGCCCTTATCCTTTCCCCCAAGAATTAGGTGAATGTTCGCCGGAAACGATTCCAGAGCCTTGATGGTCGCATCCACATTCGTAGCCTTCGAGTCGTTGTAGTAGTCCACGCCGCGGATCGTCGCCACAAACTCCAGCCGGTGCTCCACTGCCTTGAAGTCCCGCACCGCCTTCCGGATTTTCTCCGGCGTGCAGCCCATCAACGCGCCCGCGCACACCGCCGCCAGCACATTCTCCAGATTGTGTGCACCCTTGAGCGGAATTTCGGAAGCCTGCATGACCTCGCGCTGCCCGCGGCCGTCGCGAAACACAATATTGCCCTCGCGCACCCAGGCTCCCTGCTTCACTTCCTTCTGCCGGCTGAACCAGAACACCTGTGCCTGCCTTCGCGCCCCCATCGCCACGCAAGTTGGATCATCCGCGTTCAACACCGCAAAGTCGCTGTCCGTCTGATTTTCAAACATCCGCGCCTTCGCCTCCGCATACGCTGCAAACGTCCGGTGCCGGTCCAAGTGATCCGGCGTCACATTCAGGACCACTGCAACCTTCGGACGGAATGTCTGAATGGTTTCCAGTTGAAAACTTGACACTTCGAGCACAATCACCGTCTCCGCCTTCGCCCGCTCCGCCAGCGAAATCGCCGGAGTCCCAATGTTCCCGCCCACCAGAGTCGGCAACCCGCCCGCCGCCAAGATTTCTCCCGTCAACGTCGTGGTTGTGGTCTTCCCATTCGAACCGGTGATTGCCACGATTGGTCCCGGCAGAAACTGCGCCGCCAGTTCAATCTCGCCGATTACCGCCTCTCCCAGCGATCGCGCCTGCTCTAGCAGCGGCGCATCCACGGGAACGCCCGGACTTACCACAATCAGATCCTGCTCCCGAAACGTACGCTCGCCGTGGCCCCCGGTCTCAACCGTGATCCCATGATCGAGCAGCGCCGGAATCTCATTGCGCAGTTCATCTCCACTCTTGGTGTCGGAGACGGTAACCCGGGCCCCGCGGGCCTTCAAAAACAGCGCCGACGCCACTCCCGACTTGCCCAATCCCACCACCAGCACGCGTTTGTCTTTGAGTTCCATCAGTTCCTTTCACCAGAGAGCCACAGAGGCATAGAGAAAAGCAAGACATAGGGAGAATTTTCCGCGGAAAGAGGCCAAACGACCTCCCTGGGTTCCAAAGAAAAAGACATCGTGTTGGTTTTCTCTGTGTCTCTGTGACTCTGGGGTGAATCGTTTTTACCTTAACTTCAGCGTCGTCAGCGCGAACAACGCGAACACCAGCGACGCAATCCAGAACCGCACAATAATCTTCGACTCCGACCATCCCATCAATTCAAAATGATGATGGATTGGCGCCATCTTGAAAATCCTCTTCTTGCGCAACTTGTACGACCCCACCTGCAGGATCACCGACACCGCCTCGATCACGAACACTCCTCCAATAAACGGCAACAACAGTTCCTGCTTGATGATCACCGCGACTGTTCCAATCGCGCCGCCCAGCGCCAGCGATCCCACATCGCCCATAAACACTTCCGCCGGATGCGCGTTGTACCACAGGAATCCGATCGACGACCCAACCATCGCTCCGCAGAAAATCGTCAGTTCACCCACCTGCGGCATGCGCGGAATTTCCAAGTAAGTCGCGAACGTCGCGTGCCCACTCACATAAGTCAGCACCGTCAGCGCCCCCGCCGCAATTACCGTGCAGCCAATCGCCAGCCCGTCCAATCCATCCGTTAGATTCACCGCATTGCTCGAACCCACAATCACCAGCGCCACAAATCCAATAAAAGGCAGGAACGCCAGCGGCCACAGGTGCGGATAGTGCTCGAGCGTCTGCACTACCAGGTCGGGATGAAACTGTTTGAGAAAAGGCACAATCAGCTTGGTCGAATACATCCCAAAGGTCTGCATCGCGATCAGCATCACGGCAATCACGATGCTGGTCGCAATCTGTAGGCCCAGCTTGGCCCGGCCGGTCAGGCCAAGATTTCTGCGATGCACCACTTTGGTGTAATCGTCGGTAAATCCAATCGCGGCAAACGCGCACGTAGCGAACACCGCGACCCAAA
Source organism: Acidobacteriaceae bacterium (assembly GCA_030838305.1). Taxonomy (GTDB): domain Bacteria; phylum Acidobacteriota; class Terriglobia; order Terriglobales; family Acidobacteriaceae; genus Sulfotelmatobacter. The sequence goes on along the minus strand of JAUTWY010000409.1, from coordinate 9,280 downwards.
CGAATCGATTGCTGAGGTCGGCCCACAACAGCGTCGGAACCACAATAGCGATCGCAATCAGCAGCCCGCCCATGGTCGGCGTTCCGGCTTTTTTCTGATGCGCTTTCGGCCCTTCTTCGCGAATGTATTGTCCAATCTGGAATTCACGCAGCCGGTTGATGACCAGCGGCCCCACAATGAGTGCGGTAAACAGCGCAGTGAGGCTGGCGAACGCGGTGCGGAAAGTCAAATAGCGGAAGATGCGGAACGGCGGAAAATAATGTTGCAGCTTCACAAACAACAGCCAGTAGAGCAATCAGCCTCCGTCCCGCGATCGTCTCAACTTCTACCGTCGCGACGAGTCTTCCAAATTTCCAGCGCCTTCTCCAACTTCACGCCCCGTGAAGCCTTCAGCAGCACCACGTCACCATCCCGCGCCTCGTGAGCCAGCCATTCCCCGGCTTCCTCGGCGGCCGGCACAAACTCGGCCCGGATTCCCGCCTGCTTAGCCGCGCCCACCATCGCCGCAGCCAGGCCGCGTACTCCCAGCAGAACATCAATCTTCCTGCCCGCAATGTGCTGCCCGGCCTCCCGGTGCATCGCTTCCCCCGCCGGCCCTAACTCCAGCATCTCGCCCGCCACCACGATGCGCCGTTTGGCTGCCATCGCGGCCAACGCATCCACCATCGCATCGAGCGCCTTCGGATTCGAATTGTAGCAATCGTTGATCACCGTGATGTTACCCACTTGTAGAACCTGCCCACGTTTGTCGGCGGGGGCCAAAGTTGCCAGCGCCGTCACCGCCTCGGAAGGCTTCAGCCCGCGCTCTAGCCCGACGGCCAGTGCCGCGAGCGCATTCAGCACATTATGCTCGCCCACCAACGGCACCCTTGCATGCTCACGCACGCCACCGACTACCACATCGAACTCCACTCCCTCGCGCCCCTGGGACTGGATTTCTTCCGCGCGCACGTCCGCAGTCGCTCGCGTGCCATACATCACCACCTTGCCCTTGAACCCTCGCCCAAACTGCGAGACGTAATCATCATCCGCATTCAAGACAGCGGTACCGCTGGCGGGCAGCGACTCCACCAATTCATATTTCGCGCGCGCAATCCCTGCCAGCGAATCAAAAAACTCCAGATGCACTGGGGCAACGTTCGTCACCACGCCAATCTCCGGTTGTGCAATTTTGGCCAGCGCCCGGATCTCCCCCGCGTGCGACATTCCCATCTCGATCACCGCCACGTCATACTCCGGCTCCAGTTTCAAGAGCATCAGCGGCAATCCAAAATGATTATTGAAATTCCCTTCGGACTTCAGCACCCGAAACCGCGCGCTCAACACGTGCGCAATCGCTTCCTTCGTAGTCGTTTTCCCTGCTGACCCAGTTACGGCAATCAGCGGTTTCCCCCACAGTTTTCGCACCGCCGTGGCCAGAGTCTGCAGTGCAACCCGTGTGTCGTCCACAGCCAGCAACCGCGCTTTTTTCGGGTAGCGGCCTAACTGATTCCTACGCACTACCGCCGCAACAACCCCTTTTTCGAGCGCTTGCTCCACGAAGTCGTGTCCATCCAGCCGTTCGCCTTTCACCGCGAAGAAAAGCTGGCTCGGACCTACCGTCCGCGAATCGATCGAGTATGCTTGCGCCACTTCATCATGCGCGAACTCTCCCTCGGCGGAAATGAACTCTGCAATCTTGGAAAGCGTAAGCTTCATCTTGATCAGACACCCTTGGTCCAACTCCTACCTCTGTCATCCTGAGCGCAGGATGTGCTTCGCGAATGCGAAGCATATCCGAAGTCGAAGGACCCCTGGCCAGCTCGCACCACCAACGGCGCACAAAGGAATCTCGAATACCGCCCCCGAACGCTTCTCATTCGCAAAGCTAGGTAAAACCGGCCTAAGTCCCGGCCTTCGCCGCCGCGCACTCAAACCCCGCAGCACGCAGCGCTTCCCGCGCCACTTCCAGATCATCAAACGGCATCGATCCTGCCCGCGTAAGCTGAACCTTTTCGTGCCCCTTGCCCGCCAGCAACACTACATCTCCCGGCCGCGCCTCACCCATGGCCAGCCCGATCGCCTTGCGCCGGTCCGGTTCCACGCTGTATTTCACCCCAGTCTTCTGCAGCCCCACCACCGCATCGTTAATAATTGCCAACGGATCCTCGCTGCGCGGGTTATCCGACGTCAGCACCACGAAATCGCTCCCCCGCCCCGCCGCCTCGCCCATGAGCGGACGCTTGTTCCGGTCCCGGTCCCCGCCGCATCCAAACACAGTCAGCACTCTTCCCTTCGCTCCCGCGCCGGAAACCAGTTCCCGCGCCAGCGCCGTCAGATTACGCAACGCGTCGTCGGTGTGCGCATAATCCACCACCACCGTGAAAGGCTGGCCGCAATCGACGCGCTCAAATCTTCCCGGAACGCACGCCAGCGCATCGATTCCCGCAGCCATGGCCTCCGCCGAACACCCTCGCGCGTAGCACGCCCCAGCCGCCGCGAGAATGTTGTACACATTCACGCGCCCGATCAGCGCTGAGAACACCGCGATCTTTCCCGCAGGAGTAATCACATCAAGCCGAGTCCCGCGCGTTGTGATCTCCACTTTCTCCGCATGCAAGTCGCCGCGCTGCCATCCATATTTCAGCATCACGGAACTGCGCTTCCGGCTGAACTCCGCCAGCTTCGCTCCCGACTCATCATCCACATTGGTAACGACCGCACGCGGCGCATCCGTGCCGCAGCCTTCGAATAAGACCCGCTTAGCCGCGAAGTACTCTTCCATTGTCCTGTGATAATCCAGATGGTCGCGTGTGAGATTGGTAAATACCGCCACATCAAACGGCACGCCAAACACACGCTCCTGCGCCAGCGCATGCGAGGAAACCTCCATCACCGCATCGGTCGCACCATTCCCCACTGCCTCACTGAGAATGCGATTTAGATCCAGCGCCTCCGGCGTGGTATGTGGCGCGGGCAAGACTTTACCGGCTACGTGATATTCAATCGTTCCGATCAGGGCGCTCTTTCGTCCCGCCGCGGTCAGAATCGCTTCTACCAAAAAAGCCGTCGTGCTCTTCCCGTTCGTCCCGGTAATTCCCGTAACTGCGATCCGCTCCGCCGGCTTCTTATAAAAATTTGCGCTGAGCCGCGCCAGCGCCCGCCGCCCGTTTGGAACCACCGCCCACGCTAATCCCGGACGCGGCTTCTCCAACGCAGAATCGGTCACCACCGCCACCGCTCCCGCCTGAATCGCCTGATCAATAAACCGGTTGCCGTCGCTCGCTTCCCCCCGCATTGCCACGAATACGCACCCCGGCTTCACCCGCCGCGAGTCATATTCCACACTACTCACTGCCGGATCCCCACTGTTAGCGAGGACTTCCGCTCCATCCAGCACCTGTTGGAAGGTCATTACCGGGAATTATATGGCACGGACACAGCCCATAGCCGCGAAGCGGCGGAAGAACGCAGCCCATGGCGCAAGCCATGGACCAGGAGCCTACACAATGAATCAAGCCCTCGGAGGGGCGCAAGAGAAATTATCCAAAATTGCGCACCCCTAGGTTACCAACGGCACGTTCTCCCCCTCGCCGCCAGGCGTTAGCATTTTGCTATGTCCACCGGAACCGGCCAGTCCAAATGCCGTTGCGCACAATGCGAAATGCCCGAAGGCCAGTGTGAGTGCGAGAAGTACTGCTGCCTCTGCCAAACCGTGCTCGAAGTCCGCGTTTGCCAGGACGGCCTGATGTACTGCGAACCCTGCCGCACCGCCTGCGATTACAAAACCTCCGACTAAGCGGCACCATTCCACGCGGCAATGGAGTCTAAAGATTCATACAAGGACGGCCGCATGTCCGACAACCAAAAACTCAGCGATGCCTCGCTTGAGCGAGATCCTCAGCTCGAAGGCGATCAACAGGCTCCAGCTCGATGAGCTCGGCGACGATCCCGCGCAGATCGGCCCGCGCAGCGCAGGACAATCCGGAGGTTCGCAGGGTTTCTCCCCCATTGCCGAGGCAAATGAAGAGAGCGTTGAAGAACTAGCCGATACCGACCAGGCCTTTGAAAGTGCCGCCGTCGAAGGCAGCGAAGACGCCGCCGACCATCCCGCACGCCCCCCCCACACTCACGAAGGGTACGGCCGCCCGACGACGTGCCCCCAAGAAAGAAATCGGCCTAGCGGCTAGTTCAAGTGACAAACCACTTACTTCCTCTTCAACACCACCGTCGTACCGTTGTCACTGAGTGCGGCTTCGACAACCTTCTGGGCTGCGTCCCGCTTGAACTCCAGAGACACCCCGCTCTGATCTTTTAGATCAAATGTGGTGCCGCGCTTTGGAATCAGCTCAACCTCCGGCGATCCGGGAGAGCTGAGAATCAGAGTATGTTCGCCGCGCAGCGAAACGGTAAAAGGCGTCGGACTTCCTGGAAGCTCATATGGTCCCGTGAATTGTTCAATGAAACTCCTCTCCGTGAGCTGCTTGTCGGGCAGGCGTGTAAACACTATGTCCTTTACGTTGGTTTCCAGCGGCATCGACAGGCTCGAAATGTCGCCGTTGGCATCCGACAGGAACATGACCCTCAGTTTGGCGAACTGGTCAAAGGGATTGTCTGGCACTTGAAACACGTCATAATGAAGATGCTCCAGCGATTTCGTGACCCGGTTGATCGTCATCTTGAAGTGATCGCCCTCTTCGGCGATTGAGACCACTCCGTATCCCGGATTGCCATAGTCGCCGGAATACTCTTTCCCATCGTGCGATGGATGCGTGCCACTCTTGTGCGGCGTGTAGTTTTTGTTCTTCGCCTCTTGTTCTGACTCCTTCGCTTTCATCTCCTGATCCAGATAACGCTGGCTCCACGGCACCTGATCCATGCCCAGCAAGCGGTCCAGAAGGTTATTCGCTACCACGTACGGCACGGCGGTTCCGTCGAGATTCGTCAGCACAACTACGCCGATCCCATCGCCCGGCAAAAAAATCATCTCAGCGCTGAATCCGTCAATGTTGCCGCCGTGCTCTACCTGCTTATGCCCGCGATATGACGAGATGAAGAACCCCATCCCGTAGCTGTTTTCGCTTTGCTCCTTGAAGTCGGGCGCGCCCTGGATCACCATCTGCGGCGTCTGCATCTGGATCGCATTGTTCTCCGAAAGCAGCGTCTTGCCTTCCAGCTTTCCTTTGTTGAGATGAAGCAGCACGTAGCGGCTCATGTCCGCCACGCTGCTGTTGATCTCGCCTGCCGGCCCCAGTGCGCACGTGTCCGGACACTGCTCATCAAAGGGCATCCGCTTGACGTCCGACTTCACATCGTTGCCTTTCTGGTATGGCTGGGCGAAATCCGGCGCGTTCTGTGACTCTTTCTCCGAAAATGTTGTTCGGTTCATGCCCAGAGGCAGCAGGATCCGCTCCCGCACGCTGTCTTCCCAACTCTTGCCATTCAGCTTGCCGGCAATATACCCAGCCGTCATGAACATGAGGTTGTTGTATTGGAAGCGGCTGCGCAACGGCTTGTTCGGCTCCAGGAATTCCAAGCGGCGCAACAAATCTTCACGCGTGAAATCCGAGCTATACCACACCATGTCGTGCCGCGGCAGTCCCGAGCGGTGGGTGATCAAGTCCCGCACCAGCATCTGCTCGCTCAGCACCGGGTCATACATGCGGAAGTCCGGCAGATAATTGCGGACAGGCTTATCCCAATCCACTTTGCCCTCGTCCATCTCCATCCCCAGCAGCGTCACGGTAAAGGATTTTGTGATTGAGCCGACCGCGAACAATGTGTTGGGCGTAACCGGTAATTGTTTTTCTACGTCGCGATAGCCGTAGCCCTTGAGCAGAATCATTTTGCCGTTCTGCACCACCCCCACGGCCACTCCCGGCACCTTCCAATCCTTCAGCACCTGCGCCATGAAGTCGTCAAAACCATCGAGAGCAGGCTTCGGAACCGTGGCGTGGTTTTTCTTCCCGGCCGATTTCGGGACCGCGCTGGAGTCGTTGTGTGCGAAAGCCAGGAGACTGAACGAGGTGAAAATCAGGAACGCGGTAATCCACAGCGATATCGATATCGAGGCGCGCCGCATGGAATCTCCTTTTTTGCCATTTCGTAGCAAGACAAACTACGTTGCCGCGAGCCGGGAGCTACAAGAAGGACAGAATTGTATCAGGGCTCCCAACGTCGCATGACTAAAAGGAGTCGGCAAAGAAAAGCCAATCACTAACGACTACCAGACGACGACCGCTGTCAAATCACCACCGCCTCTTTATACTCCCCAAACACCCGTCGCATCGCATCAGAAATCTCACCTACCGTGGCATAGGCGTCCACGGCCGCCAGAATCCTCGGCATGACGTTCTCTCCCGATCGCGCTGCGCCTTCTACTTTCTTCAAAGCGTCCTGGCACGGCCCTGCGTCGCGACTCGCACGGAGCGCCCGCAAGCGCTCGACCTGCTTCGGTTCCAGCGCGGGATCGATCTTCTGAAGCGAAATCGGTTTCTCTTCTTCCACCTCGAACTGGTTCACGCCCACTACGATCGCGTCTTCACGATCCACGGCCTGCTGATATTCATAGGCCGCATTCTGAATCTCCTGCTGTACGAATCCGCGCTCGATCGCCTTCAGCATCCCACCCATCACTTCAATCTTCCCCAGATATTCCGCCGCACGCTTTTCAATCTCATTGGTCAGAGCCTCGATGTAATACGATCCCGCCAGCGGATCAACCGTCTGCGGCGCGCCCGACTCGTAGGCAATGATCTGCTGCGTGCGCAATGCGATCCGCGCCGCCTGCTCCGTCGGCAACGCCAGAGCTTCGTCATACGAATTCGTGTGCAGCGACTGCGTCCCGCCCAGAACCGCTGCCAGCGCTTGGATCGCCGTACGCACAATGTTGTTTTCCGGTTGTTGGGCCGTCAGCGTCGACCCGGCCGTCTGGGCGTGGAAGCGCAGCATCCACGACCGCGGATTCTTTGCCTTGAAATGCTCCCGCATGATCCGCGCCCACATCCTTCGCGCGGCGCGAAACTTCGCCACCTCTTCCAGAAAATTACTATGCGCATTAAAGAAGAAAGATAGCCGTGGAGCGAATTTGTCCACGTCCAATCCAGCCTTGATCGCCGCCTCCACATACGCCATGCCGTTGCCCAGCGTGAACGCCACTTCCTGCACGGCAGTCGATCCCGCCTCGCGCATGTGGTAACCCGATATCGAAATCGTATTCCACTCGGGCACGTTATCCTTTGCCCAGGAAAACATGTCGGTAATCACGCGCATGGCCTGGCGCGGAGGGTAGATATACGTCCCCCGGGAAATGTATTCCTTCAACACATCGTTCTGCACCGTTCCCGATAGCCTGTTGAGATCCGCACCCTGCCGCTTCGCAACCGCCACATACAACGCCAACAGGATGGATCCTGTTGCATTGATGGTCATCGATGTAGAGATCTTGGTCAGGTTGATGCCGGCAAACAACCGCTCCATATCCTCGATCGAATCAATCGCCACTCCCACCTTGCCCACTTCCCCCGCCGCGAGCACGTGATCCGAATCCATCCCAATCTGCGTCGGCAAATCAAACGCCACCGAAAGTCCCGTCGTCCCATGGGCCAGCAGATACTTGTAACGCTTGTTCGATTCCTCCGCGTCTCCCATGCCCGCATACTGCCGCATGGTCCACAACCGCCCGCGGTACATTGTGGCCTGCACCCCGCGCGTAAATGGATATTCGCCCGGGTATCCGACCTCGCTCTCGTAATCTGAGCCCTTCAGATCCACAGGGGTGTAGAGCGGCTTCACCGGGATGTGAGAAGAAGTTTCTGGATCAAGCGAAGCAGCGCTCGTCCTATCGGAAGTGCGCACTTTCAAGTCTCCGCCCATGATTTTGAATTTCCTTCGTATTCCTTACTGCCCTTTGTGCTGAACGTTCTTGCTTTTCTGTTTGACCTTCCAGAAAGAACTCATCCCAAACCACGCAAACGTCACTGTGAAACAAATTGCAACCGCTACGCGCCCGAAGCCTTCTTTCCCGGCTTGGTATTTCGCCCATTCGTGGGCCACTTCAGCTCCGCCACTCGCCGCCATCACTAAGAAAACAAGCCCTGTGACCTCCAGCCACAACTGATGCAGCACTCTCCCAAAAGCGCGCGCCGTAGTCGATGCGGCGCCCGTTATCGCCCGCACAGCGCGGCTGCGCCTGGCCTGCTGTGTCGCCACGCGCGCCACCACTCCCAACTTTTGTACGGTCGAGACCTTGCTCACGACTCGATTTTAACAGTCTCCAGGTCTACAATGACGCAAACTGCGCTGCGCTCAAAACCGTTTCGCGGGCGCGGGCATCTAAGCTGATGTGGAGCAGGACAGCAAGGCAGGGGGACCAGTGGATCAGCGACTCAAAGAACTCATGAAGGAACTTGGCGAAGCCATCAACGAATCCCTCTCGGATTCCGAACAGATCGCCGAAGTCGTCTCCCGGATTAAAGAGGGCGGCTATGACATCTTCCTGGTCCTCGAAGCCACCATCGGAGTGAGCAAGCAAGGGGAGAAGCCTTCCGACAAAACGGCTCTGGTCACTACTCTTTCCACCAACCCGGAATTCAAAGTCAACGATCAGGATCTCAAGTTCCTGAAATCTCTCCGCATTAAGATCGAAGAAAAATGATTCAACCATCATGTGGCGACAGCCGCCTCGGCTGTCCCGGCTCGGGCGAAGCCCGGCCGGCTTCAACCACGAGCCTCGCCCCCGTCCGCCACCGTACACGCACCCATTCCGTCCTGTGCTACCATCTACTGTTTTCTCTCGAAGCTGAACCCTAGCGCAGCCTCCAGGAAGTCGGCGGCATGACGATGAAAGACACACTCGGAGTCCTTCTTGCCGGCGGCGCCGGAGAGCGCCTCTATCCTCTCACTCGCGACCGCGCCAAGCCCGCCGTCACTTTCGGCGGAATGTACCGCATCATCGATATCACTCTCTCCAACTGCCTCAATTCTGATCTGCGCCGCGTTTACATTCTCACTCAATATAAGGCGCTTTCGCTGAATCGCCACATCCGCGAAGGCTGGAACGTGCTGGGACGCGAAGTGGGCGAATTCGTCGAAGTCCTGCCGCCCATGAAGCGCGTGAGCGACCAGTGGTATCAAGGCACTGCCGACGCGGTCTATCAGAACATTTATTCCATCGGCTCCGAGCAGCCCAAGCACGTTCTCATTCTTTCCGGCGATCACATCTACAAAATGAACTACGGCAAGATGATGAAGCAGCACCTTGATTCCGCAGCCGACATCACTCTGGCCACCATCCAGATCG
>JAUTWY010000359.1 GCA_030838305.1 Acidobacteriaceae bacterium | reverse complement strand
TAGCTGAATTTGTCTCTTGAAGTCTTGAGTGTGAGCGGAGCCGCGGTCTTTGCCGTGGTAGCCGGCCGCTTCGCCGCCGGGGTTGCGGATGACGAAGCTTTTGGAGTTGTTGCCGCCGGAGTCTCCTGCGCCAGGCCATTCCCTAGCAGTAGCGTCCCAGCCGCCAGTATATGTACCGCTGTTGTGAAGGATTTGTGCATGCACACATTGTCACATTGAGCGGATATCTTCGCAAACCGGGAGCTTCCGGACCGAACTCGACAACCGCAGCGCTGGCATTTGCAATGTGGGATTGATTTGTCTGGCAAATGGTGGGCCCGCAAGGATTTGAACCTTGGACCAATGGATTATGAGTCCACTGCTCTAACCGCTGAGCTACGGGCCCGGAGTACTGGACGTGCAAACATTTTACAGTACTGCTGCGTGAAGACGACTGCGCCCGATGGGTACTTTGCCGGCGTGGCAGAATAGGCGCATGGCGACGGCGAAGGGTTTATTCATTCCTGATTTTATTTACGGCACCGCGTGGAAGGAAGAACGCACCGCAACGCTGGTCGAACTGGCGCTCCGCATGGGGTTTCGAGGGATCGATACCGCTAACCAGCGCCGGCATTACTTCGAAGCGGGAGTGGGTGAGGCGCTCGTGGCTGCATACAAAACGGGAGTTGTGACGCGGGGGAATCTTTTTCTGCAGACGAAATTCACTTATCGCCAGGGACAGGATCACCGGCTCCCGTACGATCCTGCGGCGAGCCTGTCTGATCAAGTCGGGCAATCAATGTCAAGTTCGCTGGAGCATCTGGGCGCCGATTACATCGATAGTTTCGTGCTCCATGGGCCCTCGGGATCTCAATGGAGCGAGGCGGATTCCGAGGTGTGGCAGGCGATGAAGAAGGAGCGCGACGCGGGACACACGCGACTGATTGGGGTCAGCAATGTTTCGCTGCAGCATCTCGAGCAGATGGAAACTCTAGGCGCGGAACCTCCCGCGTTCGTGCAGAACCGCTGCTATGCACAACTCGGTTGGGACCGCGAAGTGCGCTTATTCTGCCAGGAACGAAAAATCGTCTATCAAGGATTTTCCCTTCTCACTGCGAATGTGGAGGTGCTGCGTCATCCGATGGTGGGCGAGCTTGCCCGAGGCGCAAACGCAACTCCTGGCCAGGTTGTGTTCGCTTTCGCGCGAGCGGTCGGGATGCTGCCGCTGACCGGCACTTCGGATGCAGAGCACATGAGGCAGGATCTGGAGAGCGCCGGGCTGGAGCTTTCGAACGATGCCGTGGAGGCAATTCAGGCGCTGGCCGTTTCGTAAGCCATCGCGAGTACGGCGCGGTCAGGTCTCATTTTTCATCTTTCATCACTTTGCAAACCAGAGTGGAGTGTCCCGTTTTTGAATCGATCACGGTGGTCAGGGGCAGACAACTGCAGGTGACGGTGTTGGCATTTTCCTGTTTGACGACCACACAGTGTTCAATGAGTTCGGCCTTGGAGGGCGGCAACTGGCTTCGTACAGGAGGCGGCGTTGTCGCAACCGGCGGCTTTTTCGCCGCGCACCCGGCCAGAAGCAAGCAAGACACCAGCCAAAAGTTCCTCATGCCCTCTGTTTTCGCTCGAATGCGGCTGCTTGTCGATGGCGATCTTGGTTACAGGTCCGACGAGAAAATCCCTTGCGAAGCGGGCGCGGACATCAATCTCATAAAAGCCTTGCAACCATTTGACCGTGAAACGCAATCAAGATCTACAACTCTGCCACGGGGAAGACATATGTCTCTACGCAAACTGTGCTTATTCATGTTGGCCGCCACGCTTGCTGGCTTCGCAACCGCGGAAAAGCTGAACGTTCAGATACAGGAATACGAGGTTCCAACGCCGAAGTCGCGGCCGCATGATCCGGCAGTCGCTCCTGACGGTTCGCTTTGGTACACCGGGCAGGGGGCTAATAAGCTGGGGCGGCTTGATCCGAAAACCGGAAAGTTTAGGGAGTATGCGTTGAAGACAGCGAATTCGGGTCCCCACGGACTGGTCGCGGACAAAGACGGAAACATCTGGTTCACCGCGATTTCGGGAGGTTACGTCGGCAAGCTTGATACTAACAGTGGCCGGATCGCCGAGTATCGCCCGGCGGATGGGACGACAATCGATCCCCACACGCCGATCTTTGATCGCGACGGGATTTTATGGTTTACCAATGAAGAGACCAACTATCTCGGACGTCTCGATCCCAAGACGGGCAAAATTAGCTTGATCAAAGTGCCGACACCGCACGCCGTGCCTTACGGCATTGTGATCTTGCCGAACAATATGCCGTTCTTCTGCGAGTTCGGCAGCAACAAACTGGCGAGTGTTGAGCCGGGCACAATGAAGATCCGCGAATATGTGTTGCCGGCGGCGGGTGCCCGTCCGCGGCGGATCGCGCTGGCGCCGGACGGCACGGTTTATTACACCGATTACGCGCGCGGATACCTGGGGCATTTCGATCCGGCGGAAGGAAAGTTGCTGAAAGAATGGATGTCGCCGGGGGGAACTGGTTCGGAGCCGTATGGAATTGCGACCACGAATGATGGCAAGGTCTGGTATAGCGAGTCGGGCGTGAAGCCGAATACTCTGGTCAAGTTCGATGCAAAATCGGAAAGCTTCAGCGCGAACCCGATTCCGTCCGGGGGCGGCGTGGTGCGCAACATGGTGGCAACTCCCGATGGGCGGCTGTATCTCGCATGCAGCGGAGTGAATAAGGTCGCGGTGGTGGATCTGAATAAATAAGAACCTTGTCCGCTGCTATTGCGATCCGTCGACCCGTGCGAGAGCCTGGTCTGTGGTAATAAATGTTGCTCCAAGAGCCTGCAGTTCGCTTCCCGTCCGTTGTCCATCTTCCGCTTTTAGAGTTTCAATCGCGTCTTCAACGACTGAAACGCGGCGGCCACGCTCGATCAATCCTTTCGCCGCAAAGCGAACGCAGTATTCCGTCACTACACCGAAGACTAGGAATTCAGCGTCCTTGGGAAGGCGCTTTACCAGTTCGTCGGCGTGCCGGCTCTCGAAAATATCGAGGGTTTGCTTTTCCAGAAGGATCTGCTGGTAATGCGAAAGGTCGCGAGGTAGGGCGGCGGGCGGTTCGTTTGGAATGGTTATGACTTTTTCTGTCAGAGCTTCGGGAACATAGGCGGAGCCTGGAGTTCCTTTGACACAGTGCGGCGGAAAAATCTTGAACTCCGGATCGTTGTTCGTGTGATAACAGCCGTGCGAGACAAGAAAGACGCGTCCTTGGCGGGCCGCGTCTGTGAGCTTGCGAATGTTGGGCAGCAAGCGTTCGGCGCCGGGAACATAGAGCTTGCCGCCAGGAAGCATGAAGTCCGCTTGCGTGTCGACTTCCCAGAAGATGACATTGCGAGATAACATTGCGGGGTCCGCCTGAGCCTGGAGCTAGAGCAAGGTTATAACATTTCTACGCGTGCGGATGGAGTGGGTTGTGCCGAGCGGTAAGAATGCGAGCCGAAGAGGGCACTGAATGCCGCGCCTATTGATTCGCAATATCGGTCTGCTGCTCAGCGGGGATCTGAAGAACCCGATTCTTGATGCCGACACTGTGCTTGCGGTGGACGGAAAGATCGTCGCTATCGGGAAGCAAAAAGATGTCGACGCGGAAGCTGCAACGCTCGTCATCGACGCCAAGGGCACGACGCTAATGCCGGGATTGATCGACAGCCACGTGCACCCGGTAGCCGGTGACTGGACCCCGCGGCAGAACCAGATTGGCTGGATCGACAGCTACCTGCATGGCGGAGTCACTACGATGATTTCCGCAGGCGAGGTGCATACGCCTGGCCGGCCCAAGGATGTGGTCGGCGTGAAAGCGATGGCCATCTTTGCCCAGCGTGCATTCTCTGCGTTTCGCCCCGGCGGCGTGAGAATTCACGCGGGTGCTCCCGTGATCGAGCATGGAATGGTTGAGGAGGATTTTAAAGAGTTGGCAGCGGCCGGTGTCACCATGTTGGGCGAGGTTGGGCTCGGCAGCGTGAAAGATGGAACGACGGCGCGTCAGATGGTCGGGTGGGCGCGGAAATGGGGCATTCAAAGCACGATTCATACAGGGGGGCCCTCGATTCCCGGCTCCAGTTTAATCGACAAAGATATTGTGCTCGCGGCTGACGCAGATGTGATCGGGCACATCAATGGCGGACATACCGCGCTGCCCGACGATCAGATAATCGCG
>JAUTWY010000357.1 GCA_030838305.1 Acidobacteriaceae bacterium | reverse complement strand
CAAGACGCAAAATCCGCCAACCAACCAGATCCCTCAACCCAGGAAGAGCATGGTCTATCTCACGCGCAAAGCTGAATTCTCGGCATCGCACGTCTATCACAACCCGGACTTCACTCCGGAAGAGAATCGCCGCGTCTTCGGCAAATGCAATAACCCCAATGGCCACGGCCACAACTACACCCTCGAAGTTACGGTGAAGGGCGAAGTCGATCCGCGCTCCGGCTTCGTGGTTGATCTCAAGCAACTCAAAGAGGTTATGCACCGCGAAGTGCTCGACGCCATGGACCATCGCTTTCTCAATAAAGAGGTCCCGGAATTTTTGCACCAAATTCCGACCACGGAAAACATCGCGATCGCCATCTGGCAACGTCTGGCCTTCAAACTGGAGCGCGCGAAGCTGCACCGGGTGCGGGTTTACGAAACCCCGGATTTATTTGTCGATTTTTACGGAGAAGCGTGAGGACATGAAAGCCCACCTCTCCCGCCGTTACCTGTTCTCTGCCTCGCACCGCCTGCATAGCGATGCAATGACCACGGAAGAGAACCAGAACACGTACGGCAAGTGCAACAATCCCTTCGGACACGGCCATAACTACACTGTCGAAGTAACGGTTAGCGGACAGGTTGACCAAACAACAGGGATGGTCTGCAATCTCACCGATCTCGACGGCTTCATCGAAAGGGAAGTTCTCGCACGCTACGGGCACGAGAATTTGAATATGCTGCCGGAATTCGCGCGGGAGGTCCCTACCACGGAAAACCTCTGCCTCCAAATTTATGAAATTGTGAAGCGGGGCTTCCACTTCGCGCATCTGGAAGGGATAAGGCTGGAAGAGACCATGATGAATTCGTTCGAGTACACTGGCTAATCGATTGTTGATTGCAACAATCAGGGCTTAGAAATTGGCAGATATAACCATGAAACCAACGACAGAACCGTCCACTCTCACCAGTGCCAGCTTCGAAGATCTGGTTCAGGAGATGCTGGTGCGCCTGGGCGAAGATCCCCAACGCGAAGGTCTATTGCTTACCCCCGAGCGCGTTCGCAAATCGATGCAGTTTCTTACCCGGGGATACACCGAAGATCCCGAGAGCTTGCTCAAAGCCGCGCTGTTCACCGTCACGTACGACGAGATGGTCATTGTCAAAGACGTTGAAATGTTCAGTCTGTGTGAGCACCACATGCTGCCGTTCTTCGGCAAAGTACACGTCGCCTATATCCCGAACGGGAAAGTGATCGGCCTAAGCAAAGTCCCGCGGCTGGTGGAGCTGTTCTCGCGCCGCCTGCAGATTCAGGAGCGCCTCACCACCCAGATCGCTGAGACCATCCAGAAAGTAATCGAGCCGCAAGGGGTAGGCGTGGTAATTGAAGCGCGGCATTTGTGCATGATGATGCGTGGGGTCGAGAAGCAGCATTCCGCCGCTGTGACCTCTTCCATGCTGGGTTGCTTCCGCAACGAACAGGAAACGCGGCAAGAGTTCTTGTCCCTGATCCGGCAACGTTCTAACGGCATGTAAAAGCCCGCAAGAATTTTCCGTGACAGTGGCTACAGGTCGAGCCCTTTTCCATCTACCATCGTCTGCGGATTGAAAGCTACTCGGATTTCCGTACCTCCTGCGTATCCGATGAACCACACCTTCTTGTCATGGGTGGAAACGATCGGTTCACCAGTTGCCGTTGTTCTCGGGAAGTGAAACAGCAGCGCTCGCAATTTGCCATCGATTGACCGCGCCAGATCGACTCGCGTGGCCAGGACCCTTGGCTTCGCGCTGACGGAAAGAAAGCACTTCGCTCGCAGAACAGCCTCCCGAACGTTTTCGAAACCTGACATGTCCCGGCCAACCACTGCGATCTCGAGATCCTGCATCTCAGCTTCATCAACCGCCTGCGGCACACCGGTTTCCGCTGACGCCGCTAGAGGCTTCTTGGCCACGGCCAGTCTGCGCGCCCAAGCCCGGCGCACGGTTCGCGACGAAACCCAACGCACATAAAATACCGTGGTCTCGGCTCCATTTTCTTTCGACTCTTTGGCATGGTAATCGCGCAATTCCATGCCAGCCGGACCTTGGTCGGGAACCTCGAACTCCAAGGCTCGGGTGGTCCGCGTAAAATGCCGGACCCACGGCGAATCAAACAGGACTCGCCGCACATCGCCTCGATCCCACTCGCCGTAGGGCTTCTCGATCCATGGCCCATCGGCGCGAACCATATCCACGACGAGGAGGGCCAACGCAACCAGAAGGATCGCTCTCCCCCCGCGAATTGATGGAAAGCGCTCCATCACCGACCGTTCAAAGCAGGGATGGCGAGCTGGATTCGTGGGAACAGAATGGTAGAAGTTGGCACGCGAAGTCAACTGAGAATTCACCACCTGCCACCGAGTCCACAGCGGATGCGGTAAGATGCTCCACGAATCGAGAGGGCGACCATCTTGCAGCGATCTACTTCAAGTAAAGCATTAGAGGCTTCATCCAAAGCGCGCCCGCCCTTGAGCGGGCTTGTTGCGCTGGTTACAGGCGCCACTCGCGGGATCGGACTGGCCATCGCCTCCGCCCTAGCTGCCGAAGGCTGCAATTTGATGCTTGCCGGACGCGACGAACAGGCTCTTCACAGGGTCAGTAAGGGTCTAGCTTCGGCAAAAGTCAAAATCCTCTCCCAGGCTTGCGACGTGCGCGACCCGCAGTCGATCGACGATCTCTTCCGCTCCATCCGCCGCCAATTTAAGCGTCTCGACATTCTCGTCAACAATGCCGGCATCGCCCACACTAATTTCACAATCGACAAACTGCCGCTGCCGCTCTGGAAAGACGTAATCGACACGAACCTCACGGGCATGTTTCTGATGACCCAAGCCGCGCTCGCCCTCATGAAGCGGGGCGGCACCATCGTGAATAATCTTTCCATCGTGGCGAACCGCGTGTTTGCGGGATCGGCTGCCTACGCCGCCTCAAAGCATGGCGCGCTCGGCTTCAGCAACACGCTCCGGGAAGAACTTGCTCCGAAGGGAATTCGCGTGATCGCTCTCTTACCCGGGGCTACTGACACCGGTATCTGGAACACGTTCTGGCCGGAAGCACCGCGCAAAAAGATGATGTCGCCCAGCACGGTCGCCACCGCAGTAGTGAACGCGATCCTGCTGCCGCCGAACGCCACGGTTGAAACGCTACAGATCCTGCCCACCGTCGGTATTCTGTAGGCTTGTGCAACAGCAGTTGTGCAACAGCGGTTTTACAGAAGAAGGGATTCGGATTAAGATTACGTGCGCCAATCCGACACCCTTGGAGGAACCATCCATGTGCAAGACACCGTTTCTCGCCGCAACATTCCTGACTCTCGCAATTCTGACTTTCCCGTCCTACGCCCAAGACAAGAAGGAGACACCCATAAAGCCGGCCGCTAGTCCTTCGGAGGCTGTGCTCGGCTCCTGGAATGACGTGGGCCGCAAGCTCGTCGCCATGGCGGAAGACTTCCCCGAGGATAAATACGATTTCAAGCCGACGCCCGCGCAACGCAGTTTCGCTGAACAACTTCTCCATGCGGCAGGTGCAAATTATTTTTTCACCGACCCCGCTATGGGCAAGAAAATGCCCGCGGAAGAAGACCCCAAGCGCGACCAGTACAAGACCAAGGCCGACATCGTTGCCTTCGTGAAGAAATCATTTGCCGACGGTGCCGCCGCCATCAAAGCCAAGGGCGACAAAGGAATGTCCGATCTGCTCGTCGACCCCTTCGCCCACCAGCGTGTCCGCGTCTCTGATATGGCCTACGGTTTGATCGAGCACAACGGTGAACACTATGGTCAACTGGTTGGCTATTACCGGATGTCAGGGCTGGTGCCGCCTGAGTCGCGCCCTAAGAAATGACCGGCACGTCGTCTGTGGCTTGGGAGAAGCCGTTTGACATCGACGTCGAATGGCGTGACCATAGAGTTGGTTTGGCAAGCCGTTTCGGATTCACCGCAAAAGCCTTGGGAGTAGTGACGCCCAGGGCTTTCGCTTTGTCAGCGATGTTTGACTCTCGTTGGTTAGCCGCCTGATAATCAACTTTCAAGCTATTTTCAAGGGCATGGACATTTACGAACAAATCGTTCAACTCCGGCGCGAAGGACGCCGCGGAGCCGTCGCTACGATCGTAAATGTCCGCGGTTCGATTCCTTCCTTTAAGACAGCCAAGATGCTGGTTCGGGATGACGGTTCTATCGTAGGGACGATTGGTGGTGGTTGCGTCGAGGCGGATGTGTGGCAGGCGGCGCGTGAGGTGATGGAATCGGAGAAGCCTCGCACCTTGACTTTCGATCTGAACCAGGATCCCAAGTACGATACCGGGCTGGTTTGTGGCGGCACGTTGGAGATTTTTGTAGAGCCTATATTACCTCCAGCATTACTTTATGTATTCGGTGCAGGTCACGTCGCCGTTAATCTTTGCAAGGTGGCGTCAAATGCAGGGTTTGAGCTCATTGTCACTGACGACCGCACGTCCTACGCTACGAAGGAACGCTTTCCGGCGGCATGCGAAGTGCACGCTCTCGATTTCGATGAGGCAATGCGAAAGCTCGAACCTAACGAGGCTTCTTATATCGTCATTGTCACCCGTGGCCATCGTGATGATATGAGAATCCTGCGCTGGGCGGTGCAGACACGGGCGCGTTATGTTGGCATGATCGGCTCCAAGCGCAAGGTGATTGAAATTTCTAAGACGCTGGAGAAGGAAGGCGTACCGGCGCACCTGTTCGACCGGGTCCACGCGCCGGTGGGACTCGATATCGGCGCCATCACGCCGGAAGAGATTGCAGTTGCGATTACGGCGGAGTTGATCGCAATCCGGCGGCATGCGGATAAAGGACTGCCACACATGAGTTGGTTCCGCTCGCAAAAGTCCGTGGAGCACGGGAGTGATGCTGCGGACGCGGCGCTCAAAGAGCGGGAGTAAGCCGGGAATTCTCTCGCACAACCTCATTGGAGCAAAGGCGGTCGGTTTCGCGGGTGTTGCCGCTTCCAGCCGACACCAGGGTCCCTCGCTTCGCTCGGGATGACCGTCGCAATTTCCGCACCGCTTGGGATGACACTTCGTATTCCGACCTGATCCTGCTATCTTCGCAGGGTGAGTCGCGCTCGCAGCTTCGCCGGGGTGATCCTTGCTGCGGGAGATTCCTCGCGCATGGGCCGAGACAAGGCTCTGCTGCCTTGGCCCCCGCCAGCGGCGGGGCAAGCTTCGGGTGAAACGTTCCTCTCGGCAGCCATTCGTTCGCTTTCGCGGACCACAGAGTTCGTGGTGGTTGTGGTGGGAAAGAATGAAGCAGCCCTGGCTCCGATTGTTTATGCTCACGGCGCATCTCTGGTGGTGAATCCTGATCCAAGCCGGGGACAATTCAGTTCTCTGCAAGTGGGTCTGCGCGAAGTGCTGAATCACGGCCGGGATGCCGCCATGGTCACGTTGGTCGATCGTCCTCCGGCAAACAGTGCGACCATTCAGACTCTGCACGATGCGTTCGGAGCGGCCGATCAGAATACCTGGGCAGTAGTTCCGGAATTCTCCGGCAAGCATGGGCACCCTTATTTGGTAGGCCGGGAAATGATTGAGGCCTTTCTCCGCGTCCCAGCCACTTCCGTCGCCCGCGACATCGAACACCAGCACCAGCAGCATATTCAGTACGTCCGAGTCGAAGATCCCCTGGTCGCACTGAATATCAACACTCCGGAAGACTACGCGGCCTTACTCACGCGCTAGGCGGACACCAAGCTCCCTCGCTACACGCTCGGGATGACACTCTAATTTTTCATTACGCTCGGGAAGTAGTACTAGCCTGGGCGCCGTTGCGCATCTCCCATGAAGCACGTTATCGTCGATAGATGGACGCCGCAGAGGCGAAGACATTTCTTCCTGTCACCAACGAATTTCTGGACTCAGTTCTTCGACTCGAACCGCGGGTTGCGGCGATTGATTGCGATGGCACCTTGTGGTCTGGCGATGCCGGGGAGCGCTTCTTCGATTGGGAACTGAGAGAGGGATGTCTTGTTTCTGAATCCCTGGTTCGTCCTCTGCGCGAGCGGTACGCCGCCTATAAGCGCGGCGAGGTGGACGAAACCACGATGTGCGGCGAGATGGTGACCATGCACCAGGGTCTTTCGGAGTTGAAGATGATGGACGCGGCTACCCGCTTCTTCGACCAGTTCTTCGTGCCGCAGATTTTTCCGGAGATGCGCGAACTCGTCCGGCGACTGCAGGACAATGGTTGCGAGGTATGGGCGGTTTCGTCCACGAATGAATGGGTGATTCGAGCCGGGATGAAGCACTTCGGCATACCCGAAAACTGCGTCCTGGCGGCTAAAGTGGAAATCGATGATGGACTTGCCACCAATCGGTTGGTGCGGGTGCCTTCGGGAGGAGGCAAACCTAAGGCATTGCGCGAAGTGGTCGGGAAGGCAATTGACGCCGCCTTCGGCAATTCACGATGGGATGCGGAAATGCTGGCGATGGCAAAGCACAGCTTTGCGGTAAATCCGAATCCCGATCTGGAAGTTGTTGCCCGGGAGAAAGGCTGGCGGATTTATTTTCCTGAGGGCACGCGCCCGCGCAGTTGAGTCTTAGGACCGGCGCCTGCCGTTTACAATCAGGCTGCAATGTATTCCGCGCAGTTACTCGATCACTTTCAGAATCCACGCAATCCCGGAGAAGTTGCCGGCGCAGATGCTGCCGCGGAGATTGAAAATCCCGCCTGCGGCGATATATTGCGGCTCACATTACGGGTAAGCGCAGGCCGCATTAGCGACGTAAGGTTCAAGGCGAAGGGATGCGTGGCGTCGATTGCTTGCGGCTCGGCGTTGACTGAATTAGTTTTGGGAAAGACAGTGAACGAAGCCAGGAACATTCAGCGCGAGGAGATTATTACGGCCGTTGGCGGGCTGCCCCAAGCCTCAAGCCATGCCGCCCATCTGGCGCTCGATGCGCTATCGGCCGCTCTCAATCAGATCAAGACCTAACGTAAATTCATGCCGCCCGCACACACGCCGCGCCGCATCGCCAGCCTGCAACCGAGCGCTACCGTCATTCTTGCCGCCATTGGCGAACTCGACCGACTGATCGCGTGCACGAAGTATTGCGCGGATGTGGTTCCCGAAGTCGCCGCGCATCCGCGTATTACTCTTGCCGACTCCTGGACGGCGAATGCCGAACAGATCATCTCCGCGAAGCCCGATCTAGTGATCGCAGCGGTGCCGTATCAGGAGAAGGCGGTCATCGAGATACTCAAGTCTGGAGCGCGGTTTCTCGGTCTCGCTCCCAAAACATTGGCCGACATTTACAAGGACATCGCCATCATCGCCGGAGCCGTCGGCGCGAGCACACGGGGCGAAGAGGTGATCGTCGGCATGCAGCAGGGAATTGAACTGGTCCGCGCCCGGGTTGCGGGATTAACTCGTCCAAAAGTCTTCTGCGAGGAATGGGGCAAGCCGCTGATCGCATCACAAGCCTGGGTCGCGGAACTGGTGGAGGCAGCTGGGGGAGAGTTTGTTGGCGTTCCGGGGCGGCAGATCTCCGCCGAAGAAGTTGCTTGTATGGATCCTGATATTTTGATCGCAGCCTGGTGCGGAGCGGGTGACCGTGTACCGCTAGAGAAAATTGTGGCTGATCGCAAGTGGCAGGGAACACGCGCCGCCGGCACTTCCCGAATTTACTGCGTCCGGGATGAGTACCTTAACACGCCGGCTCCCACGCTTCTTCGGGGCTTGGACGCACTCGGGTTTGCGATTCACCCGGAAGTATTCGCTGGCACGGAAGGAATCCGGCAGATTACCTTCGATCCGGCTTCTATCGCCATGAAAGCTCCGCTCTGAGTTAAGATTCTCCTCATGCCCACCACCACTCGAATCGAAGAAGTGCGCAATGAAATCACCGCGCTCGCACAAGTCGCGCCTACAGCAAAGGATCTTATGCAGGGCATCTGCCGGGCGTTACACGAGCGCATGCTGAAGTACAACTGGGTTGGCTTTTATATGCTAGAAGCTGGCGCCCAGCCGCCGGTGCTGGTGTTGCAAGCGTTTGTGGGCGCTATGACTCCGCACACCCGCATCCCGCTGAACCAGGGCATTTGTGGAGCTGCTGCCTCCAGCGGCAAGACTATCGTGGTCGATGACGTCAGCAAAGATCCGCGTTATCTGGCCTGTTCCCTCGAAACCAAGTCCGAAATTGTCGTGCCTATTTTTGTGAAGGACCAAGTTGTGGGCGAACTCGACATTGATAGTCACTTCGCTGCAGCATTCGGAATCGAGGACCAGAAGCTCGTCCAGCACTGCGCTGAAATTGTGGGGAAAAAAATGGAAAAGTCTCTATAAAGGACGAATCGGGCCAAGGCCAAGACGCAAAGCTCATGTATTCGTGAACAACGTGCTGACGAATGATTCCGGCTTTCCTCGCCAGGTTATCGCACCTTCCAAAATATGAAACGGGTCGTGGCAGCGGTGATCGAAAAGGATTCCAAGGTGCTGGTCTGCCAGCGCACACGGCATCAGACCATGCCGTTGAAGTGGGAGTTTCCTGGGGGCAAAATTGAAGAAGGCGAACAGCCTCGCGACGCGTTGCGCCGGGAACTGGAAGAAGAGCTAGGGATTCACGCCAAGATCGGCGACGAGATCGCGCGCCTGCAGCATACTTATCCGAATGGCGTGATCGTCGAACTGCGATTCTTCATCGTCCGGGAATATGCCGGCGAAATGGAAAATCGCATCTTCCGCGATCTGCAGTGGTCGGCTCCGAAGGACTTGGCCTCATATGATTTTCTTGAGGCGGATGCGTCGCTGGTGAAGGATTTGGTGGCAGGAAGGCTGTTGTGAAGGGGCGGCGCCTGAAGGCGCAACTAAACGCCTCTACCGTGAGCGGCATCGCTGAAGCGATGCCCTGA
>JAUTWY010000356.1 GCA_030838305.1 Acidobacteriaceae bacterium | reverse complement strand
CCCGTGGTCGTCGCCCCATTCGGCGGCTGAATGGGGCCGAGTGTAACACCAGGTCTGAGAGCGGGGTCTGTCTGCGTCGACAGGCGCGCCCAAGTGGTGCTTCCGACAGCGATGGCGCCAAACACGGCGAAAGACTCCCGCCACCATTCCTGGGGAATACCGATGTGTGCAAGAGCAAGGGTCACATCATACCCGGCGCGTGCAGCCGGAACCGCGAACAACAACCCAACGACAAGGCGGACGATGGGCGAGCGCGCGAGCGCGAAGGCGTACTGCCCGACGACGAGTGCGAAACCGCCGGCAACGAAACCAACGACGATGGCACCTAACGGACCCGCTCCGGTTTGATAGGCATAGATCCCCGCGGTCAAACCGACGAATTATGTGGCGTCCCACGATATGTGGCGCAACCGCAGATCAATGCTGTTCTTCGGCGAGAGCACCGAGCGCGGTGCGCCACATAATGGTGAGGCTACAGAGCGCGCAGGAAAGCCATCACGTCCGGCTGGCGGGACCATCCTCCAATTGCCCGTCGTGTGCTTCCTCTCGCCAGCGTCTCCAGCGCCCGTTTCTTCGTGGCAAGGTCCGTCTCGGCATAGATGTTTGTGGTATCGAGCGACACATGTCCGAGCCAAGCACGGATCGTATTGATGTCGACGCCCGCCTGAAGAAGATGGCTGGCGGTCGTGTGGCGAATTACGTGGGGACTGACCTGTTTTCCATGGAGCGACGGAACCGAGGCACGCAACTTTGTGATGTAGCGTTCCACGAGCGTGTGAATGCCGTAACGCGTCAGCGGCTCTCCGCGACAGTTCAAGAACAGGTTCGCCTCGGCAGGACGTTGCCCCGCGAGGTGCCGGAGTTGCTTTAGGGTTGTGGCCCAGAGCGGGCAACGACGTTGCTTGTTTCCTTTGCCCGTGATCCGTACGGATTTGGAATGCCAGTCTATGTCGCCGATTCGGACCGAAGTTGCTTCGCTTGCGCGAGCGCCAGAGTTGTAGAGGAACAGCAGCAACGCGTGGTCGCGCCGACCTTGGCTTGACGATTGGTCGGGGGCAGCGAGCAGACTGTCCACTTCCGATTTCTCAAGATATGTCAGGCTGACCGTGATGCTCTTCTTTATCGGCACCATTCGAATCTGCGTGCACCACTCGATATGTTGTGGGCTGTGTTCGCCAATGAATCGCGCCAAAGCGTGAATAGACGCGAGCCGCTGGTTCCGTGTGGCCGTGCAGCATTCTCGTTCCTGCTCAATGTAAACGAGAAAACTGCGCACCAGTTCGGCAGACAGGTCGGTGACTGACAGTGCGTCGACGGCTACGCCCTTGCGTTTTGCCACGTAAGGGAGAAGCAAGACGAGCATGTCGCGGTAGCTTGCGCATGTGTTTGCAGACAAGTTCCGCTCCGACGCGGCATATTCCATGAGGAACCGACGAATCCAATGTCCGGCTGAGGTCTCGTCAGTCATGACG
Source organism: Acidobacteriaceae bacterium (assembly GCA_030838305.1). Classification (GTDB taxonomy): domain Bacteria; phylum Acidobacteriota; class Terriglobia; order Terriglobales; family Acidobacteriaceae; genus Sulfotelmatobacter. The sequence continues at coordinate 2,186 of JAUTWY010000356.1, read as the reverse complement.
GCACTCCCCTGCGAACGCTTCGAAGCGGGAGCTGGCTTCCGCAAGTAGCTCCTGAGTCATTGTCAGATAGCGCTGTGTCCCCGAAAGGCCCGCATGGCCGAGATAAGTTGCTAATTTGGGCAGAAGATCGTTCAGGTCAGCGTCGCGGCGATACCACGCGATGACACGGTGAACGGCGGCCGAATGCCTGAGGTCGTGCATTCGAGGCTGGTCGCGGGCGCCGCCTTTCCTCCCAATGCCTGCGATCGTGCACAGGCGACGGAATGTGACTCCGAGCGTTGTGTCCCTCAAAGCCGCGCCATCGCTGTTGGAAAAGAGCCTGCTCTCGCCGCCTGCGGAATAGTGATTACCCTGTCTTGCGATGAACGTCCGTATGACGGTGTTCAGACTGTCGCTCAGGGGGACGATGCGTGTCTTGAAGAACTTGGTTCCTCGAATGTGTATGAGTGATTGCAAGATGTCGACGTCTTTGATCTTGAGACGCAACGCTTCGCCTCGGCGGAGTCCAGCGCCGTACAACAGCAGCAATAATGCGCGCAGCGTATCTGCATCGATTACATATCGTGAATTTGCCGTCGCTGTTGGAACTGCTGCGAGAAGGCGCTTGAGCTCGTCTTCGGAATAGATGTAGGGCACGTAAGATGAATAGGTGCGCTTCCGCGGACGTTGCGGCATCGGAGATGTTCTTAACAGATGGCGCGTAACGGCGAAGAGAAACAGGCCCGACAGCACACGGAACTTCTTGCTCCTGGTCTCATCACTCGTTCCGCCTCGCTCCACGAAGCGTGAGATCATCTCGGGGCGAATATCGCGAAGCCGCACATCGCTGACCGAAAGTCTAAAGGCTGCCAGAATTTTTACCTCGGCCGAATAGCGCTTACCGAGTGAGCGCTGCTGTGCGATGTAGTTGGCAATGATATCTTCCAAGCTCATAGCAGTGCTCCCAGGTCGATCTCAGCCACTTGGCGCAAGCCATGTAAATCGATCTTGGTATAGATCCGCGTAGTGTCCATGCTTCGATGACCGAGATGGTCAGCGATCTGCTTCAAAGTAAATCCAGCATCCAGAAGCTGGCCCGCACATGCGTGCCGCAGGCAATGTGCGCCGCGCCGGTTCAGCTGGACGTTCTGCTTAGTCAATCGCATCCTCACCATGGCGGTGATGCTCGAACCTGACAGCGGTCGGAAAGGCGCCTGGATCGTCAAGAACAAGGCACGGTGCCGACTGCGAGGACGTGTCCGACGAAGATAGTGCAGAATGGCCTCGCCAACCGGCACCGACATTGGATAACTTTGCGCTCGGCGCATCTTCGGCCTGGTGACGTGAATCGTCTCGGCCGCCCAATCTAGATTGTCCAGGGTCAGCCGCTCGACTTCTCCGCGCCGCAAACCATAGTAGATCAACAGCGACAGAATCGCGTGATCACGGACATTGACTGGATCATCTTTGGAAGCGGTGTCCTCGAGAAGCCGGCCAATCTGTTCAAGGCTCGGTGCCCGAGGAACATCCTCGAGCGCATAAAGACGCGGCAGTTCAATACTCGGCGCGAGATCGGATCGACACCATCCCTGACACGCGGCGTAGCGAAAAAAGCTACGCAAACTACCGCCGAGCGGGTGCATTGATCTGCGGCTCCATCCACGGCGTGCTTGGGTCTTCAGAAACGCATCAACATGAGCAATAGTGACCGCGCCAAGCGATCGCACCCGAGACGGCAATGAGCCACAGAACCAGCGTATTCTCTCGTCGCGAGATGCAATCGTCGCCGGCGAAAGGCCCCGCTCGACACGCATGTACTCTCTAAACGCGAACAGCTCTTTTGCGAACCTCTCCGGCCGTTCCGGTTCGGCTATCAACGCACCCATGCTTCGGAGCCAGGGTTCCCCGCTCTGAAGAACGAGTTTGACAGTATGCGGGGATGGTAGACGTTCCAGGGATTTGGGCCGGATATTCTGGAGAAGCGCACTCCTTAGCCGCTTGGGTGTTATGCTCCCTCCGTTACGGTGAACTATCTCCGCAACGACTAGCAACGCCCACGCGATACGCTCCAGCGTCGCTAGCGAGTAGCCGTCCGCGCGCGCCTTCTTGAGAAATTGCTCGCGAGATTCCACATAGGGCCCGGCCCGATAGCGAGCGACAACGGTTGGCACCTTGAATAGTTCGTCGTGCATGATCGATCCTCCATC
>JAUTWY010000313.1 GCA_030838305.1 Acidobacteriaceae bacterium | reverse complement strand
GCCGCGCTTCTCCAGCCAGAACAGCACATTCGATTTGCCGCTCATCGGCCCAATGTCGATAGTCTGCTCCAGTCCAAACAAGTGCGAGGGCACGCCCGAATAGACTGTGTTAGCCAGTTCAACGTCGTTCTTGCGATACGCCTTAATGATCGCCGCGGCGTGCACTCCCGTCGCAGTCCGAAAGGCATCATCACCCACCACCGGATAATTCGCGGGAATTGGCACGCCGGTGGCGCTCGAAACTGCCTGGCAATATTGCTTAAGCTTCGTGAGGTCCTGCCCCGCCCACGGAGCAATGTCCATGAGCTTCAGATTCACCAGCATCTGGTCGATCTGCGTATTCCCCACCCGCTCACCCAGACCGATGGCACATCCGTGAACGCAGTTTGCCCCGGCGATAAGTGCCGCCATGGAGTTCGCGATGGCGAGCCCGCGATCACTGTGGCCGTGCCAGTCCACGCGAATCTTTTCGCCGGAAGGCTTCACGACCTCTTCGATTACAAAACGCACCAGGGCGAGCGCGCCCATGGGCGTGGCGTGTCCCGCGGTATCACAGATCACCACGGCCCGTGCGCCACAATTAATTGCCGTGGAATAAAGCCGCTTCACCGTCTCCGGATCACAGCGGCTCGTGTCCTCCGTAACGTACATGACCTCGAGACCGAGCCCCACTGCATACTTCACGGCCTTCTCAGTGGTCTGCAAGAGGAAATCGTCGGACCAGCCTTCGGTGAAACGGCGAATGGGACTGGAGCCGATGAATGTGGCCGCCTCGATGGCCAAGCCGGTTTTCTGCACGATCTCGGCAATCGGACGGATATCGTTCTCGTGCGTGCGGGCGGCACAGTTGGCGCGAATCTTCATCTTCTGCGCAACAATCTCGTGCGCCAGCGCCGTGACATGCTCCACTGCGCGCGCTCCCGCGCCCGGCAATCCCAGATCGAGCGAGTTGATTCCCAGGGCCTCCATCAAATGAAGAATTTCAAGTTTCTCGGGAATGGAAGGGTCGCGCACCGAAGGCGATTGCAAGCCATCGCGCAAACTCTCATCATTCAGCAGCACCGGCCCCGGCGGCTTCATCCCGGGTGGATACTCCTTGTTCCAGTCGTAGATAAGCTCGGAAGTGTTCATTTGAAGACAGCTGCTAGCTTCTAGCTCCTGGCTTATGGCTCAGCAGCAGAGCGGGAATACCCGGCTCTTCGGCCTGGCTAGCAGCTAGAAGCCAGCTGCCAGAAGCGCTTTACTTTTCCTTCGGCGGCAGCGTAAGTCCAAATACCGAAATCATCCCCTGCCCGGCGACATTCACTTTGGCTTCCGCGGGATTTGGCAGATACAGTGTCTGGCAGTGTTCGCAGCGGTACACTTCGGAGTCTGGTCCCCAGGCTTTCTCCGCGTCGCCGCAGGCCTGTTCGACCACGTCAGTGGTGTAGAACCAGCGCTTCAAATGGCCGCCGCAGAATTTTCCCTTTTCGTTTTTCTCGTTGCAGGCCCGCTGACCTGCCTTCTTGATCTTGACCTTATGGTGGGGAAGTTGGGGAGGAGTCTGCGTACCAGAATTAGTGATTTCGCCAGTCACCAAAAGAGTTGCCCTCGTTCTCGCGGCGCTTGGGCCGCCGGAATCGGACTTACGAGCGTCATTGTACTCGAAGCGGAAAGCCGGAACCAACGCTGAGCGTGGCGGCTAGAATTCCTTCTTAGGGTTAGCCTGTTCCGCTCCCACGCGTCCCAGCGTAATCTCCGCCTCATAATAACTTTCCCCCTTGATCGGACCTCCCGACATGCGACGCAGCATCGCGATTTGGCCGATGTGAGTCAGAGCGTCCGCGATCGCTCCTTGCAGAAGTCTTTCCGCGGAAGCGTGCACCGGTTCGTTCGAAGCTAAATAATCGTCCAACTTTTTTAGCGCCCCGAAAACGCGATCTCCTTGTTTCTCCCACGGCAGCGGCTTGGCGTCGTGCCACTCGCGCTTTCCAACGGCGATCGAGAGCGCCCAATCCATCAGATCACCGATGTGTGCCAAAATCCGTCCGGGAGTGCGCACTCCTGCGGCGGCGTGAAATTCCGAAAATCCCGCTGGCGCATTGCGTATGGCCTTCCCTGCGCGATAGGCAATAGTGGCTAGAGCGTGGCGCAGCAATTCGCGCTTTGGATCGGATGCTGATAGATCGCTCATTGGGTCTCAGTTCTCAGTTCTCAGCGGCCGGCTCTCGCTGGCTTATAACTGCTTGCGGTTTACCAAACCTATTGCGCGACGTGCGCCGCGCAGGCGTTCTCCGGCGCTTCGGGCAAACTCGAAGTTGAGAAAGCCATCCATCTGTGCCGCAAATTTTGCGCCGTAACCGTACCACCAAACCTTCTTCATCCCGGGCATGCCATCAATATCGAGATACTTCAGCCGCACCATTTCCTCCAGACCAAAGCGCCCGTGAGTACGGCCGATGCCGCTCGACTTTACGCCACTGTGGGGCGCCTCGCTGATGCCGAAACATGAGACCACATCATTCACCATCACGCTACCAGCCTGAATCTGCCGCGCCAGGCGCTCACCGCGGGTTTTCTCGCGAGTAAAAACACTCGCAGCCAGGCCAAATTCTGAGTCGTTCGCCAAGCGAACGGCCTCTTCATCGCTGTCGAATGCCATGACGGGCAGCACCGGACCAAACGTCTCCTCGCGCATGATGCGCATCGCGTGGGTCACGTCGGCAAGGACGGTTGGATGATAGAAGTTCGCACCCATCTCAGGAAATCGTGAGCCTCCGGCCAAAACCCGGGCTCCGCGGGCTTTCGCGTCTTCGACATGTTCTTCCACGAGCTGCAGTTGCCGCTGGTGAATCAACGGCCCAACATCGGCGTTATGCTCCAGTCCGTGGTTCACGATCAGTTTCTTCGTTTTGTCGACGCACGCTTCTAGAAATAATTCATACAGACTGCGATGCACATAGCAGCGCTCCACCGACAAACAAGTTTGCCCGGCATTCACGAAAGCGCCCCACACGGCTGCACTCGATGCCACCTCCACATCGGCATCATCGAGCACCAGCATGGGATCTTTGCCGCCCAACTCCAACACGACGGGCAACAAGCGCTCTGCCGCAGCCACGGCAATGCGTTTCCCAGTGGCCAGGCTGCCGGTGAAGACCAGTTTGTCGATTTGCGAATGAACCAACGCCGCGCCAGTTGCGCCGTCCCCAACCGCGACCTGAAAAATATCCTGGGGCACGCCTGCCGCATGCAGAAGAGACTTCAGTTCCAGCGCCACCAGAGAAGTAAATGCCGAAGGCTTCAGCACGACAGCATTGCCCGCCACGAGCGCTGCGAGTGTTTCAGTCGCAGGAATCGAAAATGGATAATTCCACGGTGAAATAATCCCCACCACGCCATACGGCTCTCGCAGCAGCCGTCCACGTTTCAGCTTGGTTGCGAGATTGCCGTGCGGCACCGGCTCATCTCGCAGAAGGCGATAAGCGTTCTCGATCAGAAAGCGCGTAGCATCGAGCACCACCAGAACTTCGGTCGTCAGTGCCTCGACCACAGGCTTGCCCGCTTCTTGCGTGATGGCTTCAGCGATCTCTGATTTTTTCTCGTGCAGCCTGCGCTGAAACTCCCGTAGAATGGCGATCCGCCTCCGCACGCCGATCTCAGCCCACATCCCCTGTGCCGCCCGCGCCCGTGCCACCGCGGCGAGAACATCGTTCTCCCCGGCGCATCCCAATTCGCGCAGGACCGTGCCCGTCGCCGGATTCACCGACACAATCTTCGGCACATCGATTTGAAGATCAGTAGCCATGAAAAATTCCGTAGAGAGTAGATTCCTATGTCTTGTCGCCGTCGTAAACCGAAACCGCGAGTCCGCGGAGGATCGCAGAACCAGCTTTCTAATACTCCACGTTCACCAGATACAACCCGCTCGCCGGTGCGGTTGCTCCCGCTGCCGAACGATTGCGCGCCTGTAGAATGCGCGTCAAGTCGCCAAGCTGCAGAGTTCCCTTGCCCACCAGAATAAACGTCCCCACCAGATTTCTCACCATGTGGTGTAGAAAGCCTGATCCCTTGACCGTATACACGAATTCATCTCCCTTCAGTTCCCACTTCGACGAAAAAATACGCCGCTGATTCGACAGCGGAACACCCTCGCGCTCTCGTTCCGGATCGACCGCGGCAAACGAAGTAAAATCGTGCTCACCTTCTACCAGTCCCGCTGCGCGCGCCATCGCCTGCTCATCCAAAGGATATGGATAATGCCATACGTACCTCGACAGAAACGGGGGACAGATCGCGGCGCGATAAATCCGGTAGCGATAAGTTTTTCCACGCGCGGATTTACGCGCATGAAAATCCGCGGCAGCTTCTTCCACTTGCAGCACGCGCACTGACGCCGGCAAAATATCGTTTAGCGCCTTCCCAAAGTTCATCGTTGGGACGAACGATTCCGTCGGGAATGTCACCACTTGTGCCAACGCATGAACTCCAGCATCGGTCCTTCCCGAACCTTGCGGCAATAAGGTTTCGCCGGTGATTCGAGCAATGGCTGACGCGAGGGTTCCCTGAATCGTCACAGCATCAGGCTGCACTTGCCAGCCAGCGAATTCTGATCCGTCATAGGCGAGAATCAGTTTGAGATTGCGCATGCGTTATAACTTGTGCCCGGTCAATCGTCTACCCAGTCAATCATTGCGGATGCCAAACTGGCTATGATTTACGCCGGTTGTAGGGTTCTAAGGGTATAGCCGTACGGCAGTTAACACGATAGCGTGAACATAGCTGAGGCGACAATCCAACTCTGCGCCGGTGGTCCGCTCCCGCCGGATTTACGGAAGGGGTCGGAATGGTCCGTATATTCCTGGTCGAAGATAACGCGGTGATGCGAGCCCAACTTCGTGCCGTGCTCGAAAAGCCGAAAGGCTGGAAGGTTGTGGGCGAAGCTGAGGACGGACTCCGCGCAATCGAGACTTGGAGCAAACACACGCCAAACGTCACAGTAATGGATTTCGTGATGCCCGAAATGGACGGACTGAAAGCTGGCCGAAGCTTAACCCAGCAACATCCCGAAT